>NZ_JACJPZ010000057.1:0-24909 GCF_014696335.1 Dolichospermum sp. FACHB-1250 | reverse complement strand
CTCTCATTTCTTGCTTTCTGAATAATAAATTTTTTAATCATCTTGAATTCGGACTCCTTAGGAAACTTTACTTTCTCACACCACCCCCCTTTTAATGATATGTATTCTCATTAAGCTTATTTCTCTTTAATTGATCGTTAGTTATTATGTACTACTATCTCTGCTTTTTTGATCTGTGACAGTTCAGGGTGCGGAATGTGGGTTTAATGCTCGACTGTCAGCATTTATGCCTCTAGATAATTCTACACCCCCTGTAGCAACTAATCCAGTAGAAAAGGGGTTGGCGGATATTTGGTCTCGCACCGCAGGACCAATGTCCTCCACAGCACGTACCGAATTTCGCCGCGCTATTCAGGATATGACTGATAGTTGGGTGTGGGAACTGGCTAACCAGACGCAAAATCGGATTCCAGACCCGATTGACTATATTGAAATGCGTCGTAAGACATTTGGGTCTGATTTAACCATGAGTCTGTCTAGACTATCCCAGGGCGGCGAAATACCAATGCAGATTTATTATAGCCGACCCATGCGATCGCTGGAAAATGCTGCCGCCGATTTTGCCTGTTTCACTAATGACATTTTTTCTTATCAGAAAGAAATCGAATTTGAGGGCGAAATTCATAACTGCGTGTTAGTGGTGCAGAATTTCCTTAACTGTGATCTTCTCAAAGCTGTTGAGATTGTTAATAATCTGATGACAGCGCGGGCGCAACAGTTTCAACACATTGTTGAGACTGAACTTCCAGCCCTTTTCGACGATTTCAACCTGGATAAAAACACCCGCGAGAAACTACTCAAATACATTGAGAAATTAGAACAGTGGATGTGTGGTGTACTTAAGTGGCATACAAAGGTAGACCGATACAAAGAATTTGAATTGCGTAATAGTGCTTCCCCCATAGTGCGACTACTCAACGGTCCGACAGGGTTTGGCACTTCGGCTGCACATATCAGATCCTTGGTTGGTGCAACTAATTCCGTGATTTAAAGTACGTAAATTTGCAGTAAATTGTGTTTTTTAACTAACTAAAAAAGTGGAGAATTAAATTATGACCTACTCTAATGATTCAGAAAATCAACAACCTCAACTAAGTTTAAGTACAGCAGCAGCTCGTAATTTGGCGACAACCACCAAATCTGCGCCGCAAATGCAGGAAATTACCTCACGGTGGTTATTAAAACTACTACCATGGGTACAAACAAAAGGCGGTGTCTATCGCGTTAACCGTCGTTTAAGTTACACTGTAGGTGATGGACGAGTATCTTTTACTAACACCGGATCAACTGTACAAGTAATTCCCCAAGAATTAACGGAATTACCCTTATTCAGAGGGTTTGAAGACATAGAAGTTTTAACCACCTTAGCGAACCAATTTGTGCAACAGGAATTTGCTGCGGGGGACGTAATTGTGGAAATTGGTCAAGAGGCGAATCAAGTATTACTGATCGCTCGTGGTAAAGTTAACAAAATTGGTCTCGGTAAATATGACGAGCCAGTGGTTTTAGATGTATTAGCTGATGGTGATCATTTTGGTGATGAATCTCTAGTAGAATCTCAAGATACCTGGCAGTATACGCTCAAAGCTGTCACCAGATGTATCATTTTAGCATTACCTCAAAGTGCATTTGCACAACTCGTTAACCAATCTGAAGCTTTGCAAAGTCAAGTTGACAAGTTCCGCGCTCTCCTGAGTCAACCACAAACTGAACAAGGTGAAGCAGCGATTAATGTATCAGCAGGACATCGCGGTGAGGCTGATTTACCGGGTACTTTCGTTGATTATGACCTCTCACCCCGTCAATATGATTTAAGCATCGCCCAAACCGTTTTACGCATCAATACTCGCGTTGCTGACTTGTATAATGAACCAATGAATCAGACCGAACAACAATTGCGTCTGACGGTGGAAGCATTACGGGAACGTCAAGAACACGAAATGATCAACAACCCCGAATTTGGGTTGCTCCATAACGCCGACCTCAAACAACGCATTTACAGTAGCACAGGCGCACCTACTCCCGACGACATGGATGAATTACTAGCTACAGTATGGAAAGACCCCAGTTTCTTCCTAGCTCATCCTCGGACTATCGCTGCATTTGCTCGTGAATGCAACCGTATGGGCATTTATCCACAAAGCATTGACATGGGTGGACAACAAGTTCCGGCTTGGCGTGGTGTACCTATTTTTCCCTGTAATAAAATACCTGTTAGCAATAACCGTACCAGTTCTATTCTCTTGCTCCGCACCGGTTTGGAAAAACAAGGCGTTATCGGTTTACACCAAACTGGTATCCCGGATGAATATCAACCTAGTTTATCTGTGCGCTTTATGGGTATCAGTGAAAAGGCGATTATGTCTTACCTGATTACAGCTTACTACTCCGCAGCAGTTTTAGTACCAGACGCACTTGGCATTCTTGAAGATGTAGAAATCGGTCGCTAATTAGTTTAATTAGTTTTCAGAGGTGAAGGTAATTAATTGGTAATTACGCCCTATTTTCAGCGTTAAATCCAGTAATTTTTGATCGATCAAAGTCTGATTACCTTCACCTCTCATTTTATTAAGTATATTTGTCAGTGATTAGAGGATAAGATGACATATTCTAATGATTCGGGTTTGGATGTTGAGGGTAGACAGCCTCAACAAAGTTTAAGTACAGCAGCTGCCCGCAACTTAGCAACAACAACCAAATCTGCACCGCAAATGCAGGAAATTACCTCACGGTGGTTGTTAAAGATGTTACCATGGGTGCAAATCAAAGGTGGAACTTATCGAGTCAACCGTCGCTTAACTTATACTTTAGGTGATGGAAGAATTACTTGCACTAATACAGGAGCAACGGTACAAGTAATTCCCCAAGAACTTAGTCAATTACCCTTGCTGCGAGGATTTGATAATCTTCAAGTCTTAACGGCTTTAGCTAGTCGTTTTGTACAACAAGAGTTCACACCTGATGAGATTATAGTACAATCGGGTCAGCCTGCCCAGCAGCTTTTTCTCATCGCCCATGGTAAAGTCAATAAAATCGGGATTGCTAAATATGAGGAGCAACCTTTCTTAAACGCGTTAGCTGATGGTGATCATTTTGGTGATCAGATTTTAGTAGAGTCTCAAAGTATGTGGAAGTTTACAGTTAAAGCTGTTACACAATGTACTGTATTAACACTATCACAACAAGCATTTAGGGAAGTCCTTAACCAGTCGGAAGCGTTACAGGCTCATATTGATCAAATTGTCGCCCGTACCCAATTGCCACAGAATAAATACGGTGAAGCTGCTATTGCTTTATCTTCAGCGCATACTGGAGAGACTGAATTACCAGTTACTTTCGTTGATTATGAACTATCACCCCGTGAATATGAGTTAAGTATTGCCCAAACTATCTTAAGAATCAATACTCGCGTTGCTGACCTTTACAATGAACCGATGAATCAGACAGAACAACAATTGCGTCTGACTATCGAAGCATTACGGGAACGACAAGAATATGAATTGATTAATAACCGTGAATTTGGTTTACTACACAATGCCGACTTTAAACAACGTCTTTATCCCCGCAGTGGACCGCCCACCCCTGATGATTTAGATGAACTGCTGACTCGCCGTAGAAAGTCAAAGTTTTTTTTAGCGCATCCTCGCACTATTGCCGCTTTTAGTAAGCAATGTAACCGCCTCCGTATCTATCCGCAAAATATGGAAATAGATGGTACTAAAGTAATAGCGTGGCGCGGTGTACCTATTCTTCCCTGTAATAAAATTCCTATTACTAAGTACCAAACTAGTTCCATTCTTGTGTTACGAACTGGAGAACAAGATCAGGGGGTCATTGGCCTACATCAAACTGGTATCCCTGATGAATACCAACCTGGTTTATCCGTCCGATTTATGGGTATCAGCGAAAAAGCGATTATTTCTTACCTCATTAGTACCTACTATTCCGCAGCTGTTCTTGTACCTGACGCACTTGGTATCCTTGAAAATGTAGAAATTGGACGATAAATTCATGATCAAGCTAAGTTAAAATACTTAAGTAATACCATCATAATCGTCCGCTTTTAAGGTATTTTAAATATCAGATAGGGAATTAATTCCCTGTCTGCACTAGCTAAACATATTGATTTTATACAATATTTTTATAAATAACACTTAAAAAAAATTTGTTGCTACGTAATACTGTAGTATATATATAAATTGTTATCAGAGGGGAATAACCTTGAACCAAGCGACATTGCACCAGTTGAAGGTGTTCGAGGCTGCGGCACGGCATGGTAGTTTTACACGCGCTGCGGAGGAGTTGTTTTTGACTCAACCTACCATATCCATGCAAATCAAACAGCTAACTAAATCAGTGGGTTTGCCATTATTTGAGCAGGTAGGAAAGCGTTTATACTTGACAGAAGCGGGACGGGAATTATTTGCTACTTGTCGGCAAATTTTTGAGACTATGGACAAGTTTCAAATGACCATTGCCAATTTAAAAGGATTAAAACAAGGACAATTAAAACTGGCGGTAATTACTACTGCTAAGTATATTATACCTAGATTGTTGGGTCCTTTTTGTCAGCTTTACCCCGGCATTGATATTTCTCTCCAGGTCACAAATCATGAACTGATTTTAGATCGGATGATGAATAATTTAGACGACATATATATTATGAGTCAAATTCCCGATCATTTTGATGTCAATTTCCAGCCATTTCTAGAAAACCCGCTGGTAGTTTTTGCACCCGCAGATCATCCCTTAGCAAAGGAAAAAAATATTCCTATTGAACGTTTGGGTGAAGAACGGTTTATTATGCGTGAACCGGGTTCAGGGACTCGCAGCGCTGTCCAAACTCTGTTTGAGAAACATGGGGTCAAGGTCAAAGTTAAGTTGGAGTTGGGAAGTAATGAAGCGATTAAACAAGCTATTGCTGGTGGCTTAGGTATTTCTGTATTATCCCGTCATACATTATTAACAGAAACTACGGAATTTAGCATTTTAGATGTCCAATACTTTCCAATTAAACGGGATTGGTATATGGTTTATCCTGCTGGTAAGCAGTTATCTATTATTGCTCACACCTATTATGAGTATCTTTTAGATGCAGCGAAGAAAATTACCGAAAAAGGTGGTTTAATTCCCGATTATAGTTCCGCTGAAGCTTAATTTTCCTCACCGACTACACCACCAACCACTGGTTTAACTTGTCCATTAGCAAATGGATCTGTACCACCAGTCCAATTAAAATCACTGATACGGATACTAAAACCACCTAATTGCAGCACTGGATTATAACGAAGGGTGATACCATGAGTCCGACGGCTATATTCTAATGTATAATCAGTGCTGATCTCTTTCCATGTATCTAGGTTAATGGATGTTTGTAAACCTAAGCGAATAGGTCCATAAACTTGCTGAGAAATACCAGTGCTGAGAACTTTGTTATCAACTGAACGGTCAAAAAGAAAGGGTGATAAACCGCTATTAGTGCCTTGGGAGTAACTGACGTTAAAGCCAGTATAATCTAAGAAAGGACGGGAAAAATGGCCAATTTGGCCGATTAAACCAATAGTACCAGTGACAGTGCCTTGGTTATCACCACTACTATAATAACTACTAGTTCCTGTGATACCAGCGATCGCTTGTAAATACGGTACTACAGGATTAGATGTATATTTTAATCCCTCCTTGGCTGTAGCTGCTAAGGGTTTCCCAGTCCACAATTTGATCCCACTACTCAATGCTACACTACCTTGGAAACGCCCTAGAGAAATGCGATCATTTTTGCGTAGTGGTGAGAGTAAATCCTGACGATCTGTGTTAGAATTTATATACTGTGCGCCACCCTGATAACTAATATTTATACCGCTTTTTCCCAAAGGAATCCTAGGAGAAGTAATAATTCCACCAATACTACTCTGTACAGTTTGATATCCAAGACTACCATTATAAAGGCGATCGCGGTAACTAGACTCTAAACTTAATGTATAAGGCTTGACATTACCCAAACTTTGGCGTAATCGCAAACTCCCGCGTAAAGTATCTTCCACCTGATCAAAATCAAAACTAGTTAACTCTCCCGTACCCTCCACAACAGTTTTAGGACTCAAAACAGCATTCAGTTTAGTATTTACACCAAACAAATTAGCTACATTACCACCATTTTCTACAGCCCTTTGTACATAAAACTGGGGTGTAATAGTCCAGCGAGTCTGATCATTATCAATTGGTTCAAAAGCTCGTTCTATAAACAAACCACCGCGTTTACCATTATCAAAACCCACAGAAACAATAGTGGGATTTACCTGTCGTGGCCGACGATCTATTTTGCGACTATTCACAGGAATAGGAACAACGACCTTTTGATCAAAAACTAACCGTTGACCCTGGGTAGTCACCCTATCTATTAAAGGTGCTTCTCGCGTCACAGTCACCTTAGCCGCCCTGATTTCCAATTCCGGGGGTGAAAAAGGGTCATTAGTAATTCTCACATCTTGAGCTTGAAAACCACGGGGATAAAATTCGATATATTGGGCTTCAAATCGTAACCGCTTGAGGACACCACCAGATTTAGGTACAGAAACATTTCGCGCGTCTGATTGACCACTAACACCAAATTCTATCCCTCCGGGACTATTAACACCAGTTAGAGGTTGATTAGCGCGAAGCCGATAACTCAAAGGGCGACTAGGTACACCACCTGCGGTAATATCTGTAGGGAGACTTGGGGAAAAAGCAAAATCCGTTGCGGTGGTAGGGATATAAAGTTCACCTTTACCGTTTTCTAGATCACCACTATCTTGAATAAAATTATAAGTAAAACGTCGTCCTTGGAATACCTGATTACCCCTGGTTAAAGCCACATTACCCTCCCCCACCGCCATCAAATTATCTAAATTGATATGTAGAGTATCAGCATCAATTACCGCACCATCAAACCTGACTACTACATTACCCTCAGCCGTGACAATTCGCCTTTCTTGATCATACTCTTGGCGATCGGCAATTACCTCCACAATTCTTGTTTTTTGCGGTGATATTTTCTTCGTTTCTGAAATTTGCGGTAACGGGGGAACTGCTAAATTATCAGGTTTTGACTGATCTTGAGGATGACGCAGTTTAAATTCAATCAGATTTTGTACTGGTAACGATGGTGTCTTTTCACCAACCAATAGATCAACCTTTCCCCCTGATTCCTGTAAATTTACGTAATTTTTTTCTACCGGGGGTGTTGATGTTCCTGTTAAAACCTGCTGTCCGGCTATAATATGAATAATTTTGCGTTTTTGACCTTGAATAATGGAAAATTCCCCACCTGAGTTTTCTAGTCGGGATAAGGGAGAATCATTGACTGGCTTGGTAGTTGATTGATACTGATCTTGCTGATTTTTACCATCAATGATCAGTTTTTGTTGATCATTTTTTACCTGAATAACAGCAGGAGCAGCGAGATAGGAAACAGGTTTTGACGATACAAGATTTGGCGGTGGTTGAGGTGGAAGGGCTGGATGAAACATATTTTGAGGCAATTAAGCTGATCAAAAAGCAAAAAATAGCCGGAAGGTTGAATTACATATTAGCCTGTTTCTACCTTCCGGCCACTAGGAGTGATTTGTTGTATATTTATTCTGAGTCTTGACGACCGGGGTTACGGGCTGGGTCATTAGACAAAAACCCGAAGATGAAGATACTCACAAACAAGCCGACAACGATATAAACAGCAATTTTTAAACTCAACATAGAACTAACTCCCGGAGGTTTGGTAAATAGCAACTAATTTATCTTACCTATATCTTGTACCTTTGGCGAGGGAATAGGAACAGCAGTTCCGCAGGTTGGGTAGAACGAAGTGAAACCCCAATATTAAATGTCATATACTTATAGACTGTGTTGGGTTTCGTACTTTAACATTAAATGTCATATACTTATAGACTGTGTTGGGTTTCGTACCTCAACATTACAGCAGTTCCCGATCTTATGAAGTACAAATATTAATAATAAAACTCTTGTGGTGCGGGCATCTTGCCCGCACAAGGTGTACCTCACTCAAAGCTACTTGCTGTAAATGTCATATACTTATAGACTGTGTTGGGTTTCGTACCTCAACCCAACCTACAAATTAAAATGGTTGATAACAAAAAATTGTCGTTATAGCACTCTTGCAAGGGTGAAGAAGTTTTCAATCATGTTACTTTTCGGCGTTGTTGATTTGAGGTATGAAAATGATTTTTGATGATTTCAAAACCCTTGTAGAGACGTTCCTCATGTAGGGATTCTCGTCTCTACACCTAAATTTATACCTGGTTTCAGCAACGCCTACTTTTCTTGACAGAGTTTGGTTTTATTGTGTTAACCTACTTGTCTATATGTCGAAACTGTTACATCAGGATTATTAATGGTTTTTAACGCCATTCTATTCCTCGATTGTTTCGATATGTATATTAAAGCTAAGATGGGAATGGTGGGTAATATAGCGCCTGGGCGGTTTTCCAGAGTTTAACAATATTTGGTTGTAAGATAGTTCTTCCTTATCGAGTCTATGATAACAAATTCAAAATCAATTGTCAAGCCCCTAATCCCAATTTTCGGCGGGAAAAATCAAAAAGTTTTCAATTCTTCATAAAGTCATGAAAACATCATAAACGGTCTTTTGAAAAAGATTAGCTAACAGATTGTAACCAAGTTTGTAAATCTGTAACTGAGGTAAAATCTAACAAGGCTTCTCCTAATTCCTCTAGTTGTGCAACAGGTAATTTTTGGACTTGTTGAATCAATGATGAGTCCATTGTACCAATGCGGCGATTTAACTGACGGATAATCAGAAGTTGTTCTCCTCGTTGTTCTCCTTGTTGTAGTCCTTCTTGTAGTCCTTCTTGTCTAGCGAGTTCTCGCTCTTGTTGGTAAAGTGGTGCTAATCTCATAATCAACTCCCTATCTTCTGTTTCTATTTCTGGACTTTGATTTATTCTCAAGTTCTGTTGCAGGTTGTAAAGTAATTCTAATGTGATTTTCACATAAGGCTGATTTGATGGTAACGCAGCTAATTCATCAATTGCTCGTTTTTGTACCGTTCCTCTTCCCAAAAGTCTTAACCACAATGTTTCTGGAATAGGTGGTAATTGATGAATGACAATAATTGCTGCGCGGAAAGACTCTGGTAAATAGTATATTCCTGGTAAAGAATCTGATTCCAATATACCATGAAATCCTGATAGCAGTTTCTTAGACGCTGTGGGTGTGAGAATCCATAATTTAGGAAAATTACTTTCTGCTATTTTGGTTGCATTACGTTTTGCTTCTCGTTTTAATGCACCTCTAACTTCTAATGATTTTAATAGACAATCACATATTTCTTCTGTTGAGGCTGGGTTGCGAAATGGTTCAAATATGGCTAGTGTGGTGGCTAGTTTACCTAATAAACCTAATGATGCTATATCCGCTTTTTGTTCAGGAAATGGTGTAAATAATACATCTATTTCTCGTACTTCTCCAGATACATGACTGGGTGCTTCTACTTTTCCATAAGGTTTTAGCAGTTCTTCTAAATAATCTTTGGCGAATTGGTCATGTATAAATCTCGTCATTTATTTGACCTTTACTAATACATACAGCACTACAAGAGTGTTATGAGGTACATATTTAGCGGGCAAGATGCCCGCACCACAAGAGTTTCATGATTCAACTTTGTACCTCATCAGAGCGGAAAACGCTGTATATTAATTTAACATTTTTGGGGTAATGGCGATCGCTCAAACTAAACAAGGTGCGTTACTAATTCCTCCAGTTGAACAACCGGTAATTTTTGAACCAAATGTTGATTTTGGCGTTGGGAACTTGGGTCGCTTGCTGGGTAAGGGTTTCGGGGGTTTTTTCCCGCTCTCGATTGGTGGTTTTACCACTTTTTTTCCTGACATAAGGCTAACGCCACGCTTCGCTGTCGGAAACTGTCTCTAGACACTTTGCCGGGTAAGGGTTTAAAATTGAGGGGTTCCCACTCGCTGGGGACATTAATTGAATGGAAACAATCGTCTATTTGATTGTTAATGTCTATTGTTTGTTTGTCCCCACTCGCTGGGGACATTAATTCAATGGAAAACCGCCTAGGGGCGAACGGCAGGAAAGCCCCTGCTGGGGATATTAATTGAATGGAAACAATTCTTAATAAAGTTATGAAAACATGATCAAAAAAGTCCCGCAGGTTGGGTAGAACGCAGTCAAACCCAAGCAACAAATTGAAATGGTTAATAACATCATCTCACTATTTATTTTCCCTGCAAGGGGAAAAAGTCATAGTTAGCAGTTGAGTTTTTACTTGGTTGCACTTTGACTAATATTGCCTTACCCTTAATATCACCAGATTCTTGAAATTCAATCTTGCCTGTAGCACCATTGACAAAGAAATCTGGACTATGTAGCACCTTTTGTAATGCTTCACGGGTATAACCTTGTTGTAAACCTTTAGCGATCGCCATAGTTGCATCATAGGCTGTTGCTGAACGCCAATTCACAGTTCCTCCCCAAAGTTTTCTAGCTTTTTCAGGAAAAGGATTACCAGAAATGGCCTTTGGATGCCAAGGTACAGTAATAACCATACCGTTAATATCAGATTTCCCCGATTTTAATGTTTGAAAGGTGTATAATGTCGGACTACCAAACAGCGCTAACTTACCTTGATTTGCTGCTGCTAGTTCTAAAGCCCGGTTAATTCTACCAACATAGGGAGCTAATACCAACCCATCAGCACCACTACTAATTAATTGAGAAATTATGGCAGTAGAGTTAAAATCAGGAGCGGAAAAATCGCACTTGGTGGGATTAATTTTACCACCACCAGCTACGATATTTTTGGCGTACTCATCCTTAAAAGATTGATTATCAATAGATTTGGAATCTAAACACAAAGCAATATTAGTTTTACGGGCGGTTTTTAAGGTATAAACAGCCAGAGGTTCGGCCTGGGAACTAATATTGGGGACCGTGCGAAATATATAGCTACCAATACCAGAGAGATTTTGAGCGAAACTAGTAGGAGAAATCATCACTAGTCCTCCCTGCTGATATATTGGTGCAGCCGCAATAGAAGCATTACTAGCGTTATGTCCAACTATAGCCAGAATACTGGAATCATAGACAAAATGCGTCGCTATTTTTTGGGTTTGGGTGGGATCATTATCATCATTAGCGATCTCTACTTGCAAAAATTTACCATTAATGCCACTATTACGATTTACCTCATCTTGAGCCTGAGCCACACCCCGCAGAATCTCCTTGGCTACATTGAGATTTCCGCCGATGGGTACACTCACGGCAATTTTGATATATTTACTACTATTGTCCAGGGAGTTATTGAGATAAATCAAACTTTCTGGATCATTTTGATTTTGGCGCAAAGATGCTTGAAAATTGCTTCTAGCATTATCAAAATTACCCTGAGCAAAGGCTTGTACTCCTCTTTCCTTATCAGAGTTGATTTGATCAGTAATTAAAATCTTCTCACCTAAACTGATTCGCCCTGGTTTAGAATCGGAATCAGGAGAAACATTAGCTTCTTTCTCAAAAACGCGAGGTGTGAATTGATTCCACAACCAAAAGCCCAAGCCCAGCAACGCTGTCGTAAACAGCAGGGAAAGAATTAGCAGTTTTGTTTCATTTTGATGATTCATAATCGCTTTTTAGCTATGTTTTGGATTTATATTTCAGTGCATACCGCTATGTTGCCATTTTGCCTATATAAACAGCACATAATTAAATTTTAGTAAAATTTTGGTAAAACCAGTACAAACCCAGTAGACTCAGACAAGCTATAAGTGTAATGTTTATTCAGCAATTCAATAATTATCAATTCTTAACAAAGTCATCGAAAGTTGACAAATATAGTATAAAGAGTTGGCAACATTAAGTAAAAACAGTAAACAATAACCATAGCCGCACAAATAAGTTTTTTTAAACCATGCAGCCAATTCGCACTTTTAACGTATCTCCTTCACTACCTTCCAGACTAGAACCCCTGCGGAAACTAGCTTATAATCTCCATTTTGATTGGAATGTGGAGAGTAAAGACCTATTTCGCCGTTTAGACCCCGATTTATGGGAATCAAGCCACCATAACCCAGTATTAATGTTGGGAACTATCAGCCAAAAGCGATTATTAGAAGTTGTCGAAGATGACGGCTTTTTAGCGCAAGTAGACCGAGCAGCCCGGCAATTAGAAGATTATTTGCAGGAGCGGACTTGGTATAAAAAACAAAGAGAGCAGCCGCAAAAAGAATGTTACGCCTATTTTTCCGCTGAATTTGGCTTAGTAGATTGCTTACCTGTCTATTCCGGTGGTTTAGGTGTCCTCGCAGGAGATCATCTTAAATCAGCTAGTGATTTGGGATTACCGCTAGTGGGCGTAGGTTTACTGTATCAACAGGGCTACTTTGCTCAGTATCTCAATGCAGATGGTTGGCAGCAGGAACGCTATCCCATCAATGACTTCTATAATATGCCTTTGCATTTGGAGCGCAATGCCGATGGTTCAGAATTACGAATTGCGGTAGACTACCCAGGACGCAAGGTATATGCACGAGTATGGCGTGTGCAAGTGGGAACAGTCCCCTTGTATATGCTTGATACCAATATCGAACCTAACAAGGCTTATGACCATGATATCACCGACCAATTGTATGGTGGTGATATAGATATGCGTATCCACCAGGAAATTATGCTGGGCATAGGTGGTGTGCAAATGCTCAAGGCCTTGGGTTATGAAGTGACTGCTTACCACATGAATGAAGGCCATGCTGCTTTCTCGGCTTTGGAACGCATTCGCATTCTCATTCAAGAAGCCGGACTAAATTACAGACAAGCTAGACAGGTGGTATGTTCTAGTAATATTTTCACTACTCACACACCAGTCCCCGCAGGTATTGATTTATTTTCTCCTGATAAGATATTGCATTATTTGGGCTATTATGCAGATATCTTTGGTTTACCCAAGGAGCAGTTTTTAGGTCTGGGACGAGAAAATACTGGTGATTTGTCCAGTCCCTTCAGTATGGCAGTATTAGCCCTGAAAATGGCAACATTCTCTAACGGTGTAGCACAATTACATGGCGTTGTTTCCCGACAAATGTTCCAAGGCTTGTGGCAAAAAGTTCCTGTGGACGAAGTGCCAATTACCGCTATTACTAACGGTGTTCATGCCCGTAGTTGTGTAGCTAAATCTACTCAAGAATTGTACGATCGCTATCTTGGTCCAAATTGGTCATCAGCACCAGCAGATAACCAATTATGGGAACGAATGGATGCAATTCCCGACGAAGAATTGTGGCGGAATCATGAACGCTGCCGTTTGGATATGGTATTGTACGTTAGGGAACATTTAGTTAAACATCTGCGCGATCGCGGTGCATCTGCCTCCGATATTGCCCAAGCCCAGGAAGTGCTTGACCCTAACGTTTTAACAATTGGGTTTGCTCGTCGCTTTGCTACTTATAAACGCGCTACCTTATGGATGCGTGATTTAGACCGCATTAAACGAATTTTATTGAGTAACAAAAACCGCAAAGTCCAGTTTGTAATTGCGGGGAAAGCTCACCCCAAAGATATCCCTGGTAAAGAATTGATTCGGGATATCAATCACTTTATCCGGGAACACCATTTAGAAAAACAGGTAGTATTTGTTCCCAACTACGATATTCACATCGCCCGTTTAATGGTAGCAGGTTGTGATATTTGGTTAAATACTCCCCGTCGTCCTAGAGAAGCCTCCGGTACAAGTGGTATGAAAGCTGCTATGAATGGACTACCCAATTTAAGTGTACTTGATGGTTGGTGGGATGAAGCAGATTATGTCCGCACCGGGTGGGCTATTGGCCACGGAGAAAATTACGAAGATCCTAATTACCAAGATGAAATAGAAGCTAACGCCCTTTATGAGTTACTAGAAAAGGAAGTTATCCCCTTATTCTATGATCATCGTGATGGTGATGGCTTACCTCGTCCTTGGGTAGCAAAAATGAAAGATGCAATTCGCTTGAATTGTCCATTTTTTAATACAGCCCGGATGGTGCGAGAATATGCAGTCAGAGCCTATTTCCCAGCCAGCGATCGCTATCATACCTTAACTATTGACAATTATGTCCCAGCCAAGGAATTAGCGGCTTGGAAGGCGAAATTAGGCGAACACTGGTTTAGTATCAGAATTAAGGATCTTGAGGTATCCGCAGCATCAGACATTAAAGTTAATCAAACCGTAGCCGTCAAAGCTAAAGTTGATTTAGCAACTTTGAGTAACGATGATGTACAAGTAGAACTATATCAAGGTTCTATAGATGCCCATGGGGATATTGTTAATGCTGTACCTGTAGTAATGGATTATCAAGGGCAAAACCCAGAGAATTTAAGTGTTTATACAGCAAATATCACTTACACCACCTCTGGTTTACAAGGCTTGTCTTTGCGCGTCTTACCTCGCAATAAATACCTTTCTAGTCCTTACGAACCCAGATTAATCGCTTGGGCTGAATAAGCACATAATGTAGAGATGTTATATAAAACGTCTCTACAAAAACTGTTAAACATTAGCTTTAATGATAAAAGCCTTGTGGTGCGGGCATCTTGCCCGCATAAGGTATGCCTCACTCAAGCTAAACTTACTGTAATTGTACAAGTCTTGTCCGCCAAACTTGTATTATGCTAGTTGTGTGTCGTCCTGAAATTTACACTAAATCGCCATTACGTAAGTTTAACTAATACTTTTTTAACTCAATGTAAATTCAGGTGATATTTAATCAAAAAAACTCTAATTTCTAACAGATTGAAGTAAACGATTTAAGATGATTTTACCTTGGGAATCAATTACCTGAACACGAATAAATTTGGGATCACTTGGTTTCCAAATTACTTGATATTTTGTACCATTATTATTCCAAGTGTATATTTGACGTTGTTTAGTTCCAGAAGCGACAGCACCAGATAAACTGATATTAGAATTACTTTTACGGTTTTCGCCATAATAGTAATAAGAATTATTTGTAAAACCTAAAGTCACAGTCCAATCTTTATCCGTAAATTCACCCGCTGGATAATCAAACTTTTTCACAGCCATAGCTTGATTAGGAATGGCCATATCAATAATTGCAGGTGTAGAAATTCCCAAAATTGTTGATAAAATGATAGCTTTGTAGTTCATAATCTTTGCTTTGACAAATCTTAAGTTATCTGATTGTGTGTTTACTAGCAAGCAAAATCATTTACATTATGCTGTAGTTTCTTCTTCCTGAGAAATTCTAGAATTAAATAACTTAGGGAAGAACAAACCAGAGTTTTCTTTGTATTCCGCAAACTCAGGATATCGAGATAAAGATTTATCTTTTTTCAGCATATTGGGAACAAAGATCATGGCTATGAATAACCCCTGAATCAAGAAAGGTAGCCAATGTTGAGTTAATATAGAAAAAGCCAGATAAATCAACACTTCTCCCAAGTAATTAGGATTACGACATTTAGCAAAAAAACCTTCTGTAATTAATCCAGTTTTATGCTTAAGAGTATAGTATTTTTGGGCATCACTAGCAAAATGTAAAAATACCCCAGTGATATTCAAAGCAATAGCAGCAGCTACTAATGGTAAAGGTGGAACAGTACCACTACTAATGAGAATAAATGGCGCTACCCAGTACAAACAAAGTATAAAAAAGTTAATAATTCCTTGAGAAGTGGGAATTTCCTGCTCCCATTGCTTATCTGGAAATATGCTATCTTTTATTAACCAAAGAAAACCATAAGTACCGTGAAGGGAAAGATAAACCCAAGCTCCAATAGTAAAATTGTGGTATAAAACCATTAATCCTAATACGATAGCAAATGTTAGACCTTTGTGAAAATTAATGGGATGCTTTATTTTCATATTTTAGTTTTTGTTGATTTCCTGTAGACTGGTGTTATCCTTAAAAGTTAAGGACGGAATCTACCATGAAAGTAGCAGGAAACGAACAAAGGAAAATCCTCAATTGGGATGAATTGAGATTACTGTTTGATAAGGGTTTGACTAACCCACGCGACATCATCAAACATGATTTCTGGACATTGTGCTTTGTTAATTTTATGGTCTAAATATATCAGGGGTTTTAGGTGTTCTTTATTATTAATTTATCAAACGAAGTCTAGGAGAGCCAGTAAAATTTGCATTTTAGTGATTGTCATCTATATCAGTCTTAACATCATTATTTAGTCCTAATTCAGCCAATGCAACTTTAGTTTCCTCAATCTTTGGGGTAGCTATTTCTCCCTCTACTAAAACCTCCACTTTTAATGTTAATTTCAAATCTTTGGTGGTTGCAAATTTAGATACAACTTTCGTGTAAAAATTCATCCATTTTTGCGGTGTAATTACACCACTCCACTTTAATAATTTTGGTAATACAACTGGGGTTATCATCTCAGGTTCATCTTTTGGTTCTGGTTCATCTTGTGATTTTTTCCTATGACTATCAGAGGGCGTAGGTTTCTCTCCTAGAGTATTTGGAACCGCTGTAAAACCACTTTTATTATTATCTGGGTTGTTAGTAGTAGTTTCCCCAATTTCTGGTGGTGTTGATGGCTTTTGGGGAATAGAAACACTTGCAGCTAAAGCTGTTTGGTAAGCCTCTGCTGTTTCTTTAGTAATGATAAACATATCCTCAGAAATTTCTACATCTTTCACAGAAAAATCACATTGAAAATAAAAAGGTTCATAACCATTATTACTTTTACCAACATAAGCTAAAGTTCCCTCCTTGACACCGCGAGATATAGCATCTTTGACGGACTGACTATTCACATCACTATTTAACAGTCTGGGAAACAGTGGAGATGCAAAAAAAGCATCGCGGACAGCTTTGGTACTCCACTCTGTAAATGCAGGTGGCCAATTTCTACTTAAAAAGCGCGGGTTAATAATATCAATAACGTCATCACTTTGACGTAAACGATTAATAATTAAACCTACTAATGTAGTAGATTTAGATTGAGTAGAGTTTACTTGACCCAAATCTATGACACGGATTTTGTTATCTTTCCCTAATAAAGCCACAAATTTATAAGCATTCCAGACGCTTTCTTTTAAATTAGATTCACATTTTCTCAAATTTTCCTCTAACTGACGTTTTTGGTTTTCATCTAATCTTTCTTTTTCCTCATCGTTAATATCTTCCCATGCTAAAACTTTTCTCGCTTCCTCTCTTAACCTGGTATCAGTATCAGCAACAGCCCAAATTATGGCACTTTTAAATGTTCTGTCTGATGTACCACATTCTTTAGTCATAGACTCCATCTTTTTTAAAGTCTGATTATCTTGTAGAGAATGTTCTGGTGCTAATATAGCTAAAGTTAAAACAGGACGATTAGAAATCGTCCCAGAACTTTCTGGAAAATAAGTTAATTGTATTCCTGGATGAGAAGTAAAAACTGTTTGAATTTCGGCTTTTACTCTTTCTGTAATTCTTGATGATTGGACATTGGCACGACGATCCGCTAAAATCTTATTTAAATTAGGTGATATACTAAAACGATATTTATTTTTTTCTATTGACAAATAATAACAATCTGTAGCCAATGTCTCTAAAACTGTTTCTACATTGCCAATATCTAAAGATGGTTCTGCCACCGCTAACCGAATTTCTGGGATAGTAGATTCAGCCCGTAAAATACCACCATTAGATTCAAAAAATATGCTAGTTGTAACTTTACGGTGCAGTCGTGCTTTTTTAATTTGCTCATCAGCTTCCGCATCCAAACGCACTGCATGGGAATCCTTTTTACCACAAATATCCGTTGTTACTGCACCTTCTAATCTATTTTCGCCTAATTGTCCAAAAACAGCAACGCGAAATTGTGGGTCATCTAGTGGTGCAGTTCCTAACGTAATTAAAGGATCACGGTGTGCGCCTTGATATCCTTCTTTATAGGCATGAGACACCCACAAAGCTAATAAACGCAATACTCCCCTAGTCCGTTGGAAGCGGGGTAAAACTTGCCATTTGCGCTCAAATACTGATAATACTGAAGGATGAAAAGGATAGGTAGCATAAAAGGCTTCACGGGGATTATTCAGGGGAAACCAACTAGGTAGTTGTTGGCGGTTATCTAGTACCCAGTCAGCGTATTCATTGCAAGTGGCGATCGCATCTTTTGGTAACATAATCCTACCGTCAGCAGTTACAGCCCCAGCATCCCATTCAAAGAGTCTTCTTCTAATAATTTCTGAAGTTTCCGCTTCTGCTGACATCATAATAGGTTTACCCACCCGATCCAGCATTTTTTTAAATCTTTGTTCATCCCCTTCATCAGCTGAGGTGTATTCCATTTCTGAAGCAGGAATGGAAACTACTAACACCACATTATCTGAACCTCTAGCGGTTTCTGATAATGCTTGAATGAAATTATATAAACTATTGTGATAACCCTTGCCACGATAGGTACTAACATAATTAATAATTTCATCCATTAATATTAAACAGGGTTTATCTTTAGGCAGAAATTGTTTAATCACATCGCCTTTAGGTTCAATAAATTCTGCTTCGTGTTGTGCTAATATAGCTAAGGCATTTTCTCCACCTAATTGATAAGCAATTTCTCCCCAGGGTGTTTTCCGTAATGGTATACCATCAACTCCACCACGGCCATGAATAGAATCAAATTCAGTGCCGACAAACACGGCTACTGCTGCTTCTGGAACGGAAGAAATACCAGCTTTTTGTAATATCTTTTGTACACCAGTCCAATTATTAGCAATAGCACCACCTTTAGCTAGATGATAGAGTAAAGTTAAAGCGTGGGTTTTACCACCACCAAATTGAGTCGAGAGATTAAAAATAGCAGAGGTTTCTGTTTTTTCACCAGATAAACGCCGCACAACTTGGGCGGAAAATTCAGTTAAATATTTAGTTAAATAAGTACGGTCAAAAAACCTTTCTGGTTGTTGATAGTCAGCAGGTGCTTTTTGATTTCTGACCTGATCTAAATGTACTGCAAATTCCGCAGCATCTAGGGGTTTACAGTCCCGGAGGTCTTGGCGGGGTGTTAGTCCATCAATTTTATACCAAGGTTTAATAGTTGCCATAGGTTTTAGTTCCACTATTTAATAGTTTTAAGATTTCGTGCATTAGCTCTTTTACCGTTACCACCTTTAAAATAAACTAAACAGTCATCGCTAATTGAAGAAATAGTTAATGGAGTTTTAAAAGAATCATGAATATTAAAAACTTCTACTCCAGGTTTTAGCTTTTCACTTTCAATGGCATTAAGATTTAGAATAGTCATAGTTGGATTTATAACTGCATTCACTAGAGAACGATTTTCAGAAGATACATCAATACCAAACTGAGATAAAAAATTAATTTGTTTTTCTGTAGGACGACGAGTATCAAGATATCCAAAGATAGAATTTATGCTGCTGCGTATTATGGAATAAGCAACTTCTTCTGGATAGTCTTTAATATTAAGTCCTATTTTTTGGGCAAATTCTACCTGTTTATTATCTACACGGGGAAGTTTATCAAAGTAACTTGAACGTAGAAAATCAGCTACAGTATTAGATACTTGAAATTGAGTAATGTGTAATTCATTAGATATAGTTAATTCTTGTTCAAGATCCTCAAAATCTACAGAAAACACATCCACTTGTTCACGGGCTAGGGCTGCAAGAAAGTCGCGGCGGTTTAAACCGGCAATTTGTGCGGCCTTTTCTTGGGAAATTTCCGCTTTTTGATACCAATATATAGCGGCTGCTAGGCGCATATCACGTACAAAGTCATCTGGAGAAAGACGACGGGCGGAAAATACTTCTGGGGGTAAGTCTAGGTTGATTTCAGTCATAAGTTTTAGGGTGCTGAGTGTGGGAGTACGGAGTGTGAGCGTAATTTTTATTTTCCATAGTTAGGCTTTGTGCTAGTAATTGAATTATGTAAAGTTTATCGTTGGGGGAAAGTTGCAGGAGTTGTTGTTCAAGTTCTGGAATAACCATAATTTTGGTAGTGTGAAAGTGTGGGGTGTAAGAAAAGAGAATTTAATCTAAATTCAAATGTAATTTAATAGCCGCGTTAACTAATTCCATTAATTCTGTACTCAAATTACCTATAGCATCTCCTGATATTCGTTGTTTAGAAATTGTTCGTATTTGCTGAGTTTGAATTTTAGAAGGTTTCGATAAACCACTATCTTCTGGATTTAGCAATACTTCAAAGGGATAAACACGAGTAATATTAGAAGTAATGGGTAAAATTGTCACCGTAGTAGCAGCGTTGTTATTAGCATCATTACTGACTATTAGCACCGGACGGCGTTTATCCATTTCTGAACCAACAGAGGGGCTAAGGTTAGCAAAGTAAATTTCACCACGTTTCATCTGTGAGTCCATCCCCAATAGTTATTTCCCAAGTTGGGTCATTTTCTGCTGATGCTTCTCGATATGCTTTTTCTAATTCTTCGGCTACTTCAGCTAAGGGAGATTGACGGAAAAATTCGGAAAGTTTACATTGATCTAGATTTTTTGATAAATCTCTTGGTAGCTGTAGATTATCTGCTGTTGGTGTTTCAGAATTAATTTGATCTATAAAATTTAACAAAGATGGAAAATCAGAATTATGAGAATTATTTTTACCCTTTATCTCTTGATTTGCTCTGGATTTAATAAACAGTAGAAAGTCTAAAACTTCTCTGATTAATATATCAGGTGTTTGGGATATTTCATTGATTAGTTGTTCTCTGATAGACATTTATTTTCTCCTTTAGATTTTCAATGTTGGGTTTCACTGTGTTCAACCCAACCTACGCACCTGTATAAATTAACCATACTATAGCTTAACTATTATAGTACGTTTTAGGGTTTAATCACCAATAATATTGATTGTAAAAATAATCATGTTGTAGGGGTTTAGCAGTGACGAGAATATGGGTTGTGTGGACTATTCCTATATTATAGGATGCTAAAGTTGCCAGTATTTGTTTCTAACTGCCACCATTTAAAAAACCCGTAGGGAAAGGTAGCAGAATCATCTCGACTACCTACTACTATAATGGTTTCACCGTCAAGTTTCATTCTGTCTGTTAAACTCATAGCTTGCAGCACTTCATCGCGTAAAAAACTAATTAGGTGAGCGCGTTCTTCTGCACTGCGACGGTAGCAAAAGACTATTCTTAAATCTGCACGGACGCATAATACTTTCCAAAGCGAGTAGGCACTGCGGTTAATATCTTTACTATTTTCTAATTCCATGACCGCAATAGGAAACCGCCAGCTTGTATTACCGGATGCAAAGGACATGACATCTAAAGCTAAGTATTCACTGGGAGATACAGGAAACAAGCCTAGTGGATGTCCTTTAGCGGAGGAATGCCAACCCATTGCTGTAGAAGTTGAGACAACGGTAGTGGTTAAAGCGGTTGTCCATTGACCAAGTTGTCCTTTTAAAGCTGCTTGTTTTAACGGGTCAGCATTTTCAGGTTTTTGTAGGGTTTGCCAGAATTTAGCTTGCCACTGGGAGGCGATATTTTGCATCATGAGAATCCTAGTCCTTTCTTTCTGGCTAATACCCCATCTACCCAGCGTTTTTCCTCTGTACCAGTGGGATATAATGCCGATAATGCCTGAGCAAGTCCCCAAAAGCGTTGGTCCTTTCCTGCTCCTTCATCTACTAAAAAGCGTTTTAAGGCTTCGCTACGTCCGGCAGCAAATAAAATCATACTTTGGTGAATACAGTCTAGTGTGGTGTTACCTAGTTGGGGTAGGTTTTTTTCTCCCCAGTCTGTATCTTCTTCTGTTTCCGTGATACCTAACACTGCGAATAAGTTGAGTTGTTCAGGTTCTTTCTTTTTGCCTTTTTTACCTTTGGTTTTGCTGGGGGTTTGGGCTTCTTCTTTGCCAAATAAATATTCGATACGTTCTGATACAGGTAAAAGTCTGGCGGTGCTGCCTTTGACTTCTACTAAGCGGGTAAGTTGTTCTAAATGCGCGCCTAGTCCTTGGGCTATTTTCCGGGCTGCATCAAATTCTAGGGTGTAACCGCCGGTTTTAGTGGTTTTGCTGCTGGTTTCGTCGTCGTCTTCGTCGTCGGTTTCTGATGCGTTGGTTTCGTTGTTGTCAATGCTACCTGTGGAAAGTGTCCATAACCATATAGCAGTGAGGCGGGCATCTTCTTCAAAGCTGGTGGTATCGGCGTTAGAGAATATCATACTCAATGCTTCTTTGGAAACTGCCGCCCATACGTATTCTAGATATTCTTTGAGAGTGACAAGTTCGCCGGAGGCTTTTTCTACGCTAGAGTAGCGGGAGAAGATTTCTAAAGCCGGTCCTAAGCAAGCAAAGATGGCATCTGCACCGACTACGCCTTCTGATGCTAGTCTGGGCATCCATTCATGGATACGCTGGGGCAGTTCTTGGAGTACGTCGCGCCAGTCGCCAATTTCGTTAGAGTCGCGGGGACGGCAGACAAGGTGAATGGAAGAAGCTAAAACAGAACGGTTCTGAGCGATAACTCTTGCAGCCATTTCAGTATCAATAGGCCATGAACCTGTCATAGTCCAACCAGCATCTATCATCGCTTGTAGTTGGGCTTCCCAACCCCTAGTTGATGTATGAGCAAAAACTACAACACCAATACCACAAGGTGATAGTATTCTTCGTGCTTCTGACATAGCAATTTTCATTTGCAATTCATAAAAAGCATTGTTTTTTCCTTCAATAGCAAATTCATGTCCGGGCGATTGAACAATTATTTCTTGTTCTTTTGGTGTTAATTGTGTTGTAAAAATATTGGGATATTTGTCAATAAGTATTCGTCGTAACCAGACATAAAAAAAATCAGAAAGGTCTGCATACTGTACTGAAAAGTAGTAAGGAGGATCAGTAATGACAGCGTTAGCAGCATCGTTAGGTAATGGATGATCTGTAACAGATGCAGATTCTACATTTCCTATCAAAGAATTTTTGTAATAGCATGACTCAATTGCATAAGCTGTTCTTTCATAAGTGCTATTCCAAGAGCCGCTAGAAGAGGAAAGTATACAAGATTCTGCAATGTCCCATACCATTGGTATAGCTTGTCTAGCAAACAGATTTACCGGACATTCAGCATCCTGCTTCCATCTAGTTAAAGAATTTCCCAAATCTGCTTGTTTTCCTACAGACAATGCTAAACAAGTTTGTACAGCAGTTGCAAAATTATTTGTCTTTTCATCAGCTATTTTTTGGGCAGCAATACGTACTAATCTTGTTAATGTACTTAAAGCTAAAGATTGACGAGGAGTAAAATAATCTTCCCAAGTTACCATTCCGTAAATTGGTCCGCGATTTACAAAAGTATGATAATTTTCTGTTGATTCATTTGGAATAAGCGAAATTGGTTCTTTATGTTCCTGTTTTTGTAATTCTAGTTTTTTAATAGCCCATCTTACTACTTCTAAGTCATAATCTTTTGGTAGACGGTAAAATCTACCCTGAGCTTTTGGTTTAGTTGTGACTACACAAAATAATCTGGCATCATTAGCACCACCATGACGAGATTTAAGTTGTTTTTTAACCGATGCCACAGGAGTAGTATAACCACAACAGGGACAAGTGGCAGAACCTCTTTTGACAGTGCCATCAAAACTAGGATTTTTTACTTCTATTTCTGGGTGATCACTAACTACCCATTTACTCTTTTGCTTTTCAATAATTTCAAAATCTACCCGCTTTTCTTCCGGTTGAGGAATTATCCTTAAACCAATATTGCGATTACTTTTTTTACACAAATACAAAGAGCGCATTAACGGCACTTCCGCACCACATCCTGGACCCTCACAAATAATAGTCCGCGCCCATAAATAAGCTATTGGTGTACTACCATCAGCATCTTTCGGATAAAATTGGGCTAATTCTTTTTCTGCTTCTTCTTTTACCCATTGTCCCCATTTTCGCACTTCATCCGCTAACTGTTGCCCATATTTGGGAATATATTCCAAAACCACTTTATTTAACAACACCGCCACCGGGTTAATATCAGAAGCAAAAGCATCCGCACCCACTCGCAACGCTTCCAAGGGAATAGCGCCACCACCAGCAAAAGGGTCAACTACTAAGGGTTTTGTTCCTGGTATTCCTCCTAATGCTTCATGGGCTGCTTGAGTTAAATTCCGACTGGTTTCTAAATAATCAGCTTGGGTAGAGTTATCCCAATTAGCAAAATCAGCAATAAAATCTAGTAAGCTATTTCTTAATATATTCCAGTGTTGAATATTATTACCATTTAATTGATTTTCTAGTTTAGCTAAAACTTGCCATTTACTCCAAATTTCAGTAGAACAATGTTTAGATAATTCTTTATCTGTTGCTGCTTTTTTCGCAAAATTATTAATATATGCTGTAGCTAAATCCCGAAAAGATTGGGGACAGTTTTCATCAACAGGGTCAGGCCATAAAGCCGCACAAATTACAGCCCGACAAGCAGCTAAAGGTCGTCTAGCCCACCAAATATGTAAGGTAGAAATATGCCCATGTCTGATGGATTTCTCCCGTCTTGCGTGGGCGGAAATGCGTTTAATGGGTAGGTCAACTTCGATGAGGCGTTTAGGGTATTTGGTGGTATTCATGGTCAGAATTAGGATTTACAGGATGTTTGTCAGAATCAGGTGGTTATCGAGTTTCGACTACGCTCAACTACCGCGACTTGTACTGAGCAGTTCGACAGTCGAAGTAAGTCGAGATAATGTCCAGGATTAGAGGATTTACAGGATTGTTGTTTATCAGTTGTCTGTGAGTTAATCACATTTTATTTGTCAGAATCAGGATGTCCAGGATTTAAGGATTTACAGGATTGTTGTTTATCAGTTGTCTGTGAGTTAATCACATTTTATTTGTCAGAATCAGGATGTCCAGGATTAGAGGATTTACAGGATTGTTATTTATCAGTTGTC
>NZ_JACJPZ010000056.1:0-24967 GCF_014696335.1 Dolichospermum sp. FACHB-1250 | reverse complement strand
GGTTTTAGTATAAGCTGCCATTTCTTTAGCCAAATCGTAATAATTATTAATATCTTTGGCTTTTTGATTTAGGAATAATTGTAGTAATTCTCTAATTGGTTGTAAATCATTAATTAAAATAATTTTACCTGATTTTAAATCAGCTAGTTTAGCAGTTTTTTCACATTCTCCGTTTACATACCACCGAAATTCTAGATAATTAGTTAAAATCAAATTGTCACCAATATTTGATTCTAAATAACGTTTGAGTTGTGGTGTTTTTTCGATTTTAGTTAAATCAATATTAATATCTTTAGCTTCTATATATCCTAAAATCCGCTCATTTTTTCTGATAGTTAAATCGGGTATTCCTGCTTGATTACCTTTTTCTTCAATTCTAGCATTAATCCCCATCATTAAACCCTCAATGAGACGTTTTAGGCTGGGGTAATGACTGCGTTCTCCACCACTTTTAAGATTTTCTTGTAAGTCTTGAATGCAGTTATTGATGTCGTGATTAAAGTCGGACATAATGGTTATGAAGTTGTCATACAGCAGTTTCCGATATTATGAAGTACAGATATTAATGATAAAACTCTTGTGGTGCGGGCATCTTGCCCGCACAAAGTGTACCTCACTCAAAGCTACTTGCTGTAACTTAAGGAGTTTAATCAAGCTACAATAGATGCAAGATCCCCGTTTTTTCTTTAATGATATCAATAGACATCTCCGGTAATTAAATGTGCGTGACTTACAACCCTTTTAGAGACGTTCCATGGAACGTCTCTACAATATTTTTCGGAGATGTCTAATGAATGCTGAATCAATACTAAAATTCGGGGATCTGGTTTTTCTACTCAGGATTAAAGATTATAAAACCCAGTTATAGAGAGAAATTAAAAGGAGAATTTCCAAGGATAATTTGGTTTATTAACATATCTTTAGTCGCAATAAACAACGAAAATATAGACATTACACAATTCTTATTGAGAATAAAAAATTGTGCGTAACAACTCTAAACCTTTCTTAATAAAGGTTTATAGAGATTTTGGTATGTTACCAATCCAGACAACTTGAATTAATTTCTGGGAGGTGTCCGTCGTCTTTGCAGAAAGTCAGGAATATCCAAAGAGGGTTTTTCCTTGGGTGGTTCTGCAACTGGGGGCGGATTATTAACAGGTGGTTGTAGTGGTGCAGGTCTTCTGGTAGTAGTAGGAATGGGAGTAGGTGTAACCACTCTAGGAGTAACGACAGTTTGCACTGAAGGGGCTTGAATTTCCCCAGTAAAGCCAGTAGCAATCACAGTAATTCTCACTTCTCCCTGGAGTCTGTCATCAATTACCGCTCCAAAAATAATATTGGCATTAGGATCAACCACTTCATAGATTGTTTCCGCAGCAGCATTCACCTCATGAAGAGTTAAATCACTACCACCAGTAATATTAAACACAACTCCTCTAGCACCTTCAATAGAACATTCTAGCAAAGGTGAAGAAATTGCAGCGATCGCAGCTTCTCTAGCTCTAGATTTACCTGAACTCACACCAATTCCCATCAAAGCCGATCCCGCATCAGCCATAACAGCCCGCACATCAGCAAAGTCAACATTTACTAAACCAGGAATAGTAATAATATCAGAAATACCCTGCACACCTTGACGTAACACATCATCAGCATAGCGGAAAGCTTCTTGGACAGGAGTTTGTTCAGGAATCACCTCCAACAGCTTATTATTAGGAATAATAATCAATGTATCAACTCGACTTTTCAAGCCTTCAATTCCCTGTTCCGCTTGGCTGGTGCGTCTGCGTCCTTCAAAGATAAACGGCCGAGTCACCACACCAACGGTGAGAGCGCCCATTTCCTTAGCTACTTCCGCCACAATTGGGGCAGCACCTGTACCAGTTCCCCCACCCATACCAGCAGTAATAAATACCAAGTCTGCACCGTCTAAAGCAGTAGCAATTTCATCACGAGATTCCTCCGCTGCCTTTTGACCAATAGCGGGATTTCCCCCTGCACCCAAACCTCTCGTTAGCTTTTGCCCAATTTGTAAACGACTAGGAGCGCCGGCTAAAGTTAAAGCTTGAGCATCAGTATTAATTGACCAAAACTCTACTCCAGACACATCAGACTCAATCATGCGGTTGACAGCATTACCACCACCACCACCGACACCAATCACCTTGATGTTAGCAACACGACCCGGAACAATTTCACCAATACTCCTACTTTCAGTAGAAATTCTCTTATGATCTTGACCTTGGGTGAAGTTTAAAGAAGAATTATTAAAAGGATTAGTGGCGTTAACTGCCAGAGAGAATCCTGGTTGGTTTCCAGCTTGAGAGTTATAGATTAGCCCTTGGTTATTATCAAATGTCATTGGATTTGCGAAGGATAGATAAACGACTTTTATCGGTGTGATTTACTTAACAGTCAACTATATTTTGACGTTGCCAGAATTTATTGGCATCGTATTTTATTGTTTTTACTATTTACCAGCCTACCATGATGTTGTAGACTATATCTAGTAATTACTCGCTGATTCAGGCATAAAATTTAACTTTGGCATAAACAACAAAAGTCACGGTTCAAAGTGAAATACTTGCTGTAAAATGGTCATGGCGTTTTAAAATGGACTAGTAGTTTTGATTACTGCTGTATAAATTCTGTTGGTCTTGCTGGCTCTTTTATTGGTGGATTTGTGAAATAAAATAATTAGCTGTTTAGTATATAATACTAAACGTTAATGTTGCTAACTCTCCCCTATTCCTAAAAAGTATAGTTCCAAAAAAGCATAGATGTTTATTTATCTCATGCCTAAGGATAGGCATAAAGCTGCTGGCACTACTTCACATAGAATATTTAACTGGTCACTTAGCTTTGCGATAGACTTTAGTCCTACCAATAATTTTTAATCACCTCCTCATGTTTTTTCAGAATGTTTTTCAGATATTGATTTTACAACCCTGACCATGATTTTTTAACTAATGACTGGAAAATCGTACATCTATATGTATAATGTACACCAATTTGCCAATTTGCCAAAATATAAAATTAGTCACAGCAGTTTAATTTAAGAAAATGTCAGTATTTAGTGGTTGAGGATTGGTTTTGTATTCGGTTGTGTCGATTTTTTGATCTCTAAGGCTGGTTTTTTTTGATTCAGCTGTACTAATGGCATGGCAGGATTTTTTAGATCAATATAATCCATATGACTAGGATTAAATTGAGTCCCTAAATGACGCATTCGCTCAAGTACCTGAATTTGTTCAGGTAATTTGTTGCTAGGGCTACCTAAATGCACAATTCCTAATTCAGTCCTCAAAATTAAATTTGTGGGATCTTGAAAATCAATTTCCGTCACCTTGAGAGAACTTTGACGAATAGCTTCATAAAGTTGAGTCCAGAATGGCCTATATTGTGTGGGAGAACCAATCACCATCATCTGGGGTAATTCCCTTTGAGGATTCATTGACATATACTTAGCCATGGGCATCCAGATCCCACTAGCATCTAGTAAACCTAGTTCACTTTGCTTATTAGCCGCACTGTTGTTTTGTACACAAGGCTTAACATCAGCAGACTTTCCCGGAGCAGAAGGCGCATCTGTGCAACTAGTGGCGGGTTGCTTTTTACGTATTTGGGCTATGGCCACAGGAACTCGTTCCTGGATTTCAATAATTAAACCAGGTGGAAACAAACGACGACTAACGGTGGCTTCGGCAATATTTGGTTGTTTTTTTAAAGAGTCGGCAATTACGGAAGGTTCAATTCGCCATAAAGACTGAGGGGAGGATAATCCTAACAGTGAATAAATATCCTTTTGAGTCGGCTCGATTTTGGCACCGGATTTTATAACTATTTGCTGGGAATCCTTTAATACCCACATTGGTTGAATTGCCACCCATAACAAGGCCGAGGCCATTCCAGTCACGGCAACTGTTCGCCAAATAGCCTGAATAACTTTGATTTGTCGCTGACGGCGTAATTTCTGCCGACGTTGAGCTAAATTTGTCCGAGCAACTGATAATATCCCAGCCATCTCAACTCCTTGTGAGTAACAATCGAATTTATTTTGTATATTGAGTTCGCTTATACGAGCAATCAAATTTATGCCATATCATGGGCATTTTCCAGAAAATTAGCTTTTGCCAACAGTCCCAGTCTACGGTTAATTTAGTACAGCCTTTGGTTTCATAAAGCTACATTAATTTAAATTAATTTACATTAAGATATTACTTTCCGTAGAGAGGGGCAAAAAACCGCAGTATCTAAAGAAAAGTAAAATTACCGTTTCAAACCCTCTTGCCTCTTCCCCCTTCCCCTTTCACAACAACAATTTTTAACTTTTAACGCTAATCTATTCTGGGGATTGAAAAACATCATGAGTGTGGCTGGGAAGAGTATCCTCATCACTAGCACACTCCGACAAATTCACTAACAAAGCTTGTATTCGCATTCTGGCGATATAAGGCCAACCTCCCTCAGACTCAATATTTCTGAGCAATGAATATAGTCTTTGGCGATTATCGGGCAAATTTTCCTGAAACACCCCATCCCGAATTTCTCTGTGCAATTGTTCTAAATGACGTAACACAGCCAGTATAGCAATTACATCTCCCTGGCAGGTTGCAGCTACATCTTTCACCGCGCTGGAAATCGCCTGTAGCTGCCAGGATTTATCCTTAGATGCCAAATTTTGATCATGCTCCATGAAAGGTTCTACTCCATAAAACTAATAGGATACTGGAAAAGTTACGCAACTGGCATAATATCCTCATAAACCTAAAATAGGCTATATATCTTTCTGGCTATTCTCAGGTAATGAGAATCCTTGGTGGTAAGGTAGAGAAGGATTTTCCATAATCTGTGCTGTATTACAGCAGGATTTAACCACTAGAGTGCTTTGATTTTGAGTTAAAAAAAGTCGTATGATCTGGCTAATTTCCTTATCCAAATACCTTTATTGTATGTACTGGCAACACATACATAATCGGACATGGATGCGGTTCGCTGCTTAGTCTATGGTTTGAATTCTAGACTCAGGAACGCAATGCGTTTAAGTACGTTTAGTAAAGCAGTTTGACAACTTAGATATTAATTTTTGAGATTGAGGTTGACCATGAGGTATCGCGCTTTAATTGTTGCTTTCTTCGCTTTATGCTTGGGACTAATCACCGCGTGCAGTGATGCGCCCTCTACCAGCGTGAGTGATGTCCTCACTTACGAACAAATTCGCGGCACTGGGTTGGCTAACAAATGCCCCCAACTGACAGAAACTAGTCGTGGTTCTATTGCAGTTGCTCCCAACGTAACATACTCCATCAAAGAACTTTGTTTAGAACCAACGAATTTCTTTGTTAAAGAAGAACCTGCTAACAAACGTCAAGAAGCAGAATTTGTCCCTGGTAAAGTTATGACCAGATATACTTCTAGCATTGACCAAGTACAAGGTAAGCTAACTGTCAACTCAGATAATAGCTTGACTTTTACAGAAGAAGATGGTCTTGACTTCCAAGCTATCACCGTTAAGCTTCCCGGTGGTGAACTAGTACCCTTCTTATTTACCATCAAAAATTTAGTCGCACAAACACAACCTAATTTAACTAGCATCAATACATCCACTGACTTTGAAGGAACTTTTAAAGTCCCTTCCTATCGTGGTGCTGCTTTCTTAGATCCTAAAGGTCGTGGTGTTGTTAGTGGCTATGATAATGCTGTGGCTTTACCAGCCCAAGCTGATGAGGAGGAATTAACCCGTACTAACGTCAAGCGGGCAGAAATTCTCAATGGCAAAATTTCTTTGCAAGTAGCCAAAGTTGATAACACTTCTGGTGAAATCGCTGGGACTTTTGAAAGTGAACAACCTTCTGATACAGATTTGGGCGCAGGTGAACCTAAAGAAGTGAAGATTCGTGGTTTGTTCTACGGTCGGATTGAGCCTCGTGCCTAAATTACTGATTTAATATTTATACAACCTCATGGAGGTGTAAAAATCTATCCAGATTTTGGTAAGTTAGTACCCTAATATACATCCATGAGTGTGTGTATAAAATACATATTGGGGAATACAAAATCAAAAAAATCTTCCAGTCCAATATGTTTGGAAAATAGGCATCTTACCTGCCTTACTGAAGAATTTATTTGTGTAATTCCCTTAACCAAGAAGCACATTACTAACAACGTGCTGCTTGGTTTTTTTTGGAAACTAGGGTTTGTTGGGTTTGAAACGGAAAAACCTGCGGAAGAATCTAAACCTGAATCTAAACCTGTAACTAAAGTATCTGTTAGTAATTATATTGTGATGCCAAACCCGCAGGAAAATTTTGTGAGAGATTTATAGATATGGAGATGCAAGAGAAAATAGAATTTCCTGGTTTACCGTTAGCGGTATATCGAGAAATAGCAGCGCATCTAAATCAGTTGGCAGGAGTAGAAGTGGGATTAATTTCCCAAACATCTTTAGAGTTTGATTACAACGAAAGTCAAATTGCTGGTTTATGGATTTCGTGGCTACCGGACGCTCTTGAGGAAGATAGACAAAGATTTAAGCAAATAGTAGCTTACTATCAAAACCGCTAAACCGCATTTTTTGGTAACTTCTGTTAAAAATCTTGATGATTTAGGAAATTAAGGAAGATTTTGCAGTAAGCTCAATTTGAATTGTAGTCAGACTTTACAGGACTTTATCATCATGTCAAGTTCATTTTTGCCCACTGTGTTGGCTTATTCCTCCTTTTTACCTTCTATTTTCGTTCCTCTCACTGGCTTAGTTTTACCAGCAGTAATTTTCGCGTTTTTGTTTTCATACATTGAAAGCGAAGATATTGCTTAATTCAGCTATGGGTAATTAGTTACTTAGTTTTTGCGCTAATTACTTATTTAAAAACTAACAAAACCGCCTATCTCTATGAGGTAGGCGGTTTTTATGGTAATTTCTGAAGCAGGATTTCAAAAATGATGATCAAGCAAAAATTTAGTCTTTTGTATTTTTAATTGCTGCCTTTTTCCGGTAGCATTACATTGAAGAACCAATTCCTGCGTAAGATCCATAAAAGAAGATACCTACAACAGTGATTACACCTAAACCGGCGATCGTAGCCACGACCCACAGGGGAATTCTTCCACTTCCAGACACAGTTTTTTCCTCACTTACAAAAATTGTCAGTTGTCAGTTGTCAGTTGTCAGTTGTCAGTTGTCAGTTGAGAATTTTCTGCCACCTGTTACCTAACTAGCAACTGACGTTAAAAAGCCCAGTTAGTTAAAGAAGTAACTGGAAAATAAAATTCCCAGAACGAAGACCAAGAGTAGTCCTAGATAGAGGGAGGTACGGTTTAATTCAACCGGTTGTTGATTAGGATTAGGCGTTCTTTCCATGATTAACTCTTAGCGTTGAATAAATTGCATTGAAGCGATCGCGCCCAAAAAGAATACAGTAGGAACAGCTAGGGTATGAACCGCAAGCCATCTGACTGTAAAAATAGGATAGGTAACTGGTTGATTGATGTTATTACCGCTAGTCATGATGTCAAATTACTTTCCAATAAAGGTTTCTACTTGTTGTTTTGCTTCAAAACGGTTTTTCACAATTGGTACTTCTTGACGAACCTGAGTAAAATACTCATTAGGACGGGGTGTACCAAACACATCATAAGCCAGACCAGTGCTGACAAATAACCAACCGGCGACAAATAGTGCGGGGATGGTGATGCTGTGAATTACCCAGTAACGAATACTGGTAACAATGTCAGAAAACGGACGTTCTCCGGTGGTACCTGCCATTTATTTGACTCCCTTCTCAAAAACGATGATTGAGTTTATTATCCTACAAAGTTGAGACTTAAGTTACATCCCACAGTTGAGTTGGGTGTAATTAAGCTGCTGGGGCTGCTGTTGGCTCTGTTTTGGGGTTATATTTGAGTAAAACGCCGCGATCGCCAATTATAAAACCTTGATCGGGCTTAAAGAAGACAATTTTGTAAAAATTAGCCGCTACTTTTTCTACATCACGGTCTTTTGTCCAGGTTTTCCCACCATCAGCACTGCTGAGTAAATTACCACTACCACCGCCAACCCAAATTTCATCAGGTGTGCGATAAGCCAAATCCAGTAAACCCCAACTTGTGGACAACTCTGGATATTCTGGCTCTAGCCACTCTTCTGGTTTAGTAGGATCACTGAATTGAACCTGTCCACCTCGTGCTAATAACCACAATTGTCCATCCTGAGTAAAACCCATATTTTCCAAACGACGGGAACTATTGCGGTTATGGGGTTGCCAAGCATTTTGACCAGGCTCCCAAGTCGAGTAAAAACTACCCTTAGCAGAAACAGCGATATACTTACCATCAGGCGATCGCTCGATGTTACGTACTACACCAAATGCCGCTTCCAGATTAGCTTTCCAATTTTGACCACCATCTGTAGTTTGATAAATTGCCCCCAAATCGGTGGCCATTTCCGCCGTATTTGTACCTATGGCTGTAATAGCAATGGGGCTACCAGGTAACTTTTCGCTTAAAGCGATTCGTGACCAAGACTTACCCTCATCAGTAGTATGGAGTAGGAGAGAAGGTTCTCCAGCAATCCAGCCCTCTTGACCCGCAAAACTGACAGAGTTAAAACGGTATCTAGGATCATCCAATTCTAATTTTAGCGGTTGCCAAGTCTCACCACCATCATTAGTTTCCAAAAGAGTGGCATTACCACCCACTAAATAACCATGTTGAGAGTTACCAGCAAAGCCAATATCGAGCAATTTCGACTTTGTTGGTACATTAATCACCTGCCAGGGATTGTAGCTAATAGAAGGAACACTACTACACCCGATACAGGCCATAACTACTATTAACGCGGCAAAAAATCCTTGCCACTTTTTCACAATTGATTGCATCAGTATTACTGAGGTTTTCCAGTTCAGGTTAAATGAGATTTTCGCTGCGGTAAATCAAGATAGCGGTTTTTACTGTAGTCCGTAGAGACTAATAAAAAACAAAAAGCCAAGGGCTAAAGCCCCAAAAATCAAAATGTTCTTTTGAGTTGGTGTGAGAGTATTAACACCTAAACCGTAACCTAAGTTTTCCTTAAAACCAGAGGCCGTACCTGTTGGTCCAATATTCGCAAAAGCAGTTTTCTTAGCTATACAAACTGGACAGCGCCAATTTGCAGGTAGTTCTGCAAAAACTGTTCCTGGGGGAATATTGCTTTTGTCGTCTCCCTTCTCAGGTTCATAAACGTAACCGCAAGAACGACACTCGTAGCGGTCTAATACTGGAGTTTCCACAGCTTGTTCAGCTTGTTCACTCATGGCTTATAGTCTCGCTTCAGGGGAATTATTAAATATACGTTACAAATTATGACATAATTGCCGGAGTTTTCTATCACTCATTAAAAGGATTTCAATAGAATCAGGGGATGTAAATACAAATTCGGGAAAGCCCTAAAAGATATAATGTAAAAGAACATTATCCATATATTGCAGTGAACAGTTATCAGGAAACACCGATCAAACTATAAATCTGATAACTGATAGCTTATCCCCTTACACCATTAGCGGTAGAAAACCATTGTGTTTGTTCTTAGCGGTTACGAGTATCTTCTAGGCTTTTTTATCTTGTGTAGCCTAGTTCCAGTTCTAGCACTGTCAGCCTCAAAAATCCTTAGACCCGTTGGTAACAGTTTAGAAAAACGGACTACTTACGAATGCGGACTAGAACCCATTGGCGGTGCTTGGATTCAGTTCAACATTCGCTACTATATGTTCGCCCTGGTCTTCGTTGTTTTTGACGTAGAAACAGTATTTTTGTACCCTTGGGCAGTTGCTTTTAACCGCCTGGGTTTATTGGCATTTATCGAAGCCCTAATCTTTATTTCGATACTCATCATCGCCTTAGTTTACGCGTGGCGTAAAGGAGCTTTAGAATGGTCGTAAATTCTAATATTACCACCCCAGACAAAGAACAAATCATCAACCCCATTCAACGCCCTACAGTCACCCATGAACTGTCAGAAAACGTCATTTTAACTACCGTTGATGACCTTTACAACTGGGCGCGGCTTTCTAGTTTGTGGCCTTTACTATTCGGTACAGCTTGCTGCTTCATCGAATTTGCCGCTTTAATCGGCTCTCGTTTTGACTTTGACCGTTTTGGGTTAATTCCTCGTTGCAGCCCTCGCCAAGCCGATTTACTCATCACTGCGGGAACAATTACCATGAAGATGGCACCCCAATTAGTGCGTCTTTATGAACAAATGCCCGAACCTAAGTATGTAATTGCCATGGGTGCTTGTACAATCACTGGAGGGATGTTTAGCGTTGACTCACCCACAGCAGTACGCGGAGTGGATAAGCTAATTCCCGTAGATGTATATTTACCTGGTTGTCCGCCTCGTCCTGAAGCGATTATTGACGCAATTATTAAACTGCGGAAAAAAATCGCTAACGATTCTATGCAAGAACGGGATAACATCAAGCAAGTTCACCGTTACTACAGTACAACTCATAATCTGAAGCCAGTTCCCGAAATCTTAACTGGTAAGTATATGCAGTCAGAAACCCGTTTCAATCCTCCCAAAGAATTGACAGAAGCAATTGGTATGGCTGTACCCCCAGCTTTGTTGACAGCAAAGACCCAGAAGGAGGAACAAGCGCGTGGCTGAAGAATCTAAACCAGTTCCCGTAGCAGAAGCGTCTCTAGTCAAAGCCGGTAAAGTGTCCCAATGGTTGACGGAAAATGGCTTTTCCCATGAGTTTTTAGAACTTGATGCTAACGGAGTAGAGATCATTAAAGTCCCTGCAAGTTTTCTACTACCCATTTCTACAGCTTTGTATGCTTATGGGTTTAATTACCTCCAGTTTCAGGGGGGTATTGACTTGGGAGCGGGAGAAGACCTAGTAAGTGTTTATCATTTACTCAAAGTTAGCGATAATGCTGACCGTCCTGAAGAAATCAGAGTAAAAGTGTTTTTACCGAGGGAAAATCCCGTTGTCCCCTCAGTTTACTGGATTTGGAAAACAGCGGACTGGCAAGAACGGGAAAGCTATGATATGTATGGTATCTTCTATGAAGGTCATCCTAACTTAAAGCGGATTTTGATGCCAGAAGATTGGGTAGGTTGGCCTTTGCGGAAAGATTACATTTCACCTGATTTTTACGAATTACAGGACGCTTATTAAGCATTACTGGAATTGAGTTTTCAGTAGTAACAATTAACCCCTTTCCAGTCCTGGAGGGGGGTTTTAAACTTTTTATGGAACAATTTTGATCATAAACGCAAGATAAAAATCATACAGCAGTTCCCGACTTTATGAAGTACAGATATTAATAATAAAACTCTTGTGGTGCAGGCATCTTGCCTGCACAAGGTATACCTCACTCAAAGCTACTTGCTGTAAATGTTGGGTATTTTAATCATAAATGTTGGGTTTCGTTACCTCAACCCAACCTACTTAAAGTTTATTTTTATAAAGATGAATAAAAAGTACCAATTACCCATTACCCATTACCAATTACCCATTACCAATTACCAATTACCCATTACCAATTACCCATTACCAATTACCCATTACCCATTACCCATTACCCATTACCAACCTCAACTAGATAACTAGCAACTTGAGTTAAATATCTAACTCTATTTGATTCACTCTTACTTCTTTTTGTTTTTCTGCACTTTTGAGAACTTCATAACTTAAACGAATATTTAATCTTTGTTGATCTTCAATTATCTCTTTAATGGTGACGATTTGGATTTTATCGCAACTATGACTCATGTATTTACTCTGATAAAAACCAGCAGATTTTGCGGTTTTTAGCATATCTTTAGTAGGTTCTTCCAGGGTGATAAATATGGCTAGACTAGCACTTTCTAGGGTCATTGTTCCTAGTAAATCTCGGATATCTCCCGATTTAACTTTACCAGATTTAACTTGAAAAATTATCTTTTCTGGGTCATTTTTATCACCTTGAAAATAAACAATTCCATCTATACCTTTATCTGCACCTTTTTTAGCGTTAATGACTGCTTTATTATTAGTATAAGTTAATATTGCCCATTTTTCAAATTCTTTACGAGTGCGATCATCTGTTTTATTTGCTAATGCTCTTGCACTTTCTATATCTTTAGGAATACCATGAAGTTTAATGGTTTTTAAAACTCCTGGAAAACTATCTTCTAATCTTTTTAAGATTAAGCTAATGCTTTGATAGGTAATATCAATTCCTATCCATTGTCTATCTAATTTTTGGCACACTGCTACGGTTGTACCACATCCACAATAGGCATCTAATACTATATCATTTTCCTTAGAACTGGCTTTAATTATTCTTTCTAATAATGATTCTGGTTTCTGTGTTGGGTATCCTAAACGTTCTTTTGCAGAAGGATTAAGAGCTTGAATATCTATCCACCAATCATTAGGTAATACACCTTTATCTAAATAGTATCTGTATTCTTTACCATTTTTAACATTTCTTTGATATTTATGACCAAATTCATCTTCTAGAACTGGTTCGTGCATAGTTGAAGTATCTCTTTTCAATCGCACTAAATTATCATTAAATAGCCTATTGCTTGATTTACAATAATAAAAAATTGTATCGTGTTTTCTAGGATAAAAATTATTCGATCTTCCACCAGTTTCATAACACCAAATTATCTCATTAATATAATTACCTCTCTGAGAACAAAAGACAGCATCTAAAATCAACTTTAAATAATGACTCGCAGTAGGATCACAATGTAAATAAAAACTCCCCGTAGGTTTCAAAACGCGATGAATTTCTGTTATCCTTAAAGTCATACTCACTAAATAAGCTAGTAAACTTCCTTTTCCTAAAACATTACTCAAACCTGTAATTAAAGCAATACATTGTTGAGTAAATAAACCATGATAATTAATGAGAATTTCATTTATTCCATGAATAGCGTGATCATCCCATTCCCAAGTGTCAATAAATGCTTGCGCTTGTGCTTTATCTTCTGCACCGATATTATTATAAATTTGATTGTAATTCCGTTTAGAATTAAAGGGAGGATCAATATAACATAAGTCCACAGACTCATCTTTTATGTAACGTCTTAAAACTTCTAAATTGTCCCCATAATAAAGTTGGTTAACCATTGTTTTCCTGCAATTATTTTTGCTTCAATTACTCCTGATTAATCAGTTTTATACTAAATGACTTTTTTGTCATCTCAGAAAATGCTTGATATTACCTGATGTTTTGTTACAGAATATTAAGAAAATACCTGAAAATACCTGATAAATTGCCAACAAATTGAGTTATAATGGCTAAAAATATTACCTAAGCTCGGTTTTATGAATGTTACAGAAATTTTACAATTTGTTGATCACTTAGTATTTACACAGACTGATAAACATTTAGATGATTTACAAAAAAAGATTATTGAGGAACTATTTAATGGTAAAACCTATAGACAAATTGCCAGTATTTATGACTATGATGAGGGTTATATTGGTGACGAGAGTAGGAAGTTATTTAAAATGTTATCGGACGGTTTAGGTCAAGAGGTTAATAAATCTAATTTTTGTTGGACTATAGAAAGAGTTATAAACTCTAAAATAATTAATTTTGAAAACAGTAGTATTAATTGGTGTTCTAATAATCAAATATCAAATCATTATCCAGAAGATCATAATACAAAACAATCTAAATCTTATTACCATGATTTAACTGTATCTCCTAAAATTACTCGTTTTTATGGACGAGAAAAAGAATTAGAATTGATATTTGATTTTATTGTCAATCAAAACACTCATTTAATCTCAATATTAGGATTACCTGGAATTGGTAAAACTAGCCTTGTCAAAAGATTTGTTGATTTGAACTTAGATAAGTTTGAGGTCATTATTTGGAGAAGTTTAAAATTTCCTAAATCCCTAAATTTACTTATTGATGATTTATTAAATGTTTGTCAACAGGAAGCTAAACAACCTATAGATGATAAATTAAAACAATTATTTGATATATTTAGAAATCAGAAATGTTTAATTATTTTAGATGATTTAGAAAATATTTTTATTAATCGTCAATTTGCTGGAAAATATCAACCTGAATATCAAGACTATCAAATCTTTTTGCAAATGATCACAGAAATTGAACATCAAAGTTGTTTAATTCTCATTAGTCAGGAAAAATGTCAAGAAATGATATCCTTAGACCAGGAAATTTACCCAACCCACTCCCTAGAATTATCAGGGTTAAATCATGCAGATATTTTACAAAATACAGGCTTAAAAAATCAGGAAAATTGGTTAGAATTGATTAAACTATATGAAAGTCATCCTAAATATTTACAGTATATTAGTATCCTGATTAAAGATGTATTTCAGGGTGAAGTATCAGAATTTCTCAAAGAAAATATTTTAATTTTAACAGCGGACTTTAAAACCGAGTTTGATTCAATATGGTTGAGATTATCAGATATTGAAAAAGAGATATTATTAAAAATCAGTCAAAATCATCAACCCATATCTAGAGACGAGATCAAAAACTGCTTATCATTGTCATCAATAGATATAATAAACGGGTTACAATCATTAACAAGAAGATTTTTATTAACCAAGTTAGAAAATGATGAAAAATTATTTACTATATTCCCCATATTTAAAGAATACCTGAGAGTTTATCATTAAGAAATTAACTCAGGATTTATGCAACTAGCACATTGGTAAGGTGCGTCAGATACAGCAGTTTCCGATATTCTCAAGTACAGATATTAATGATAAAAATCTTGTGGTGCGGGCATCTTGCCCGCACAAGGTGTACCTCACTCAAAGCTACTTGCTGTATCAACAATCTGTTTATTTGCAGGATTTATGCAGTAGTAAAGCACCCTACAACAGATTTTTGGTGTGACACTTGCATAAGTCCTATAACTGTAAGGTGGGTTTTGTCTGTGTAGACGGGATTTATAAAATTGGTTAAACTAGAATTTACAACCTGAATACAGGAAAACCCCATCATGATCATTGCTACCCAAGCCTACCAAATCACTTGGGAAAAACTACCCGATGATTATATTCTCCCAGATGATCCAGTGGACAACATCTACCAACCAGCCCAAGCCACAGCCCTGACAGAAAGCCTCCAACTAGCCGGTAAACTTCCCCCTAATTGTCTCACACCGACCAACTACGCCATCTGTGCCACTGTAAATGGCAAAATTGTCATTAAAGCCCCTGATTGGGCTTATATACCGGAAATTCGGGTAACTAAAAAAGAGGTCTTTCGTAGTTATACACCCCAACTCCAGGGAGATATTCCGGTTATTGTGATGGAATTTATTTCTGATACAGACGGAACAGAATATTCCAGTAAACCAACTTATCCACCTGGAAAATGGTTTTTTTATGAAAAAATCTTAAAAGTCCCAAATTATGCTATTTTTGAACCAGATAGCGCTAGTTTAGAGTTTTATAAGTTAAACTCTAATACAGGTTTGTACACTTTGCAGACTCCTCATGAAAACCAACGTTACTGGATAGAGGAAATGAATCTTTATCTTGGTATATGGGAAGGGACAAAAGAAAACTTAACTGGTAAATGGTTAAGGTTGTGGGACGAACAGGGAAATTTATTGTTGTGGAGTTCAGAATTAGTAGGACAAAAACAACAAGAAATTGAACAAGAAAAACAACGTGCGGAACAAGAAAAACAACGTGCGGACAAACTAGCGGCCCAATTAAAAGCATTAGGTATCGAACCAGAAAATTAAAAGTAGGGTGGGTATTACCCACCATATAATTAACCACCAATTACCGCAATACAATCAATTTCTACCAGCACATTTTTAGGTAAACGCGACACTTCTACACAAGCACGCGCTGGGGCTGTATCCTCAGAAAAATATTTTGCATAAACCGCATTTACAGCAGCAAAATCATTCATATCAGCTAAAAATACACCAGTTTTGACCACATCTGCAAATGTAGCTCCTGCTTGTGTCAAAATAGCCTCAATATTGCTCATTACCTGTTCCGTTTGCTTAACTACATCTTCTGTATAAACAACATCACCCAAACTAGGATCTATAGCAATTTGTCCAGCCACAAACAACATTTGTCCAGAAGCGAGAATTGCTTGATTATATGGTCCAACAGGTGCAGGTGCTTTATCAGTACGAATTACTTCACGAGTCATAATATCTATCTCTTTTGGCTCTTTCATTAAAAGTGTTTCTGACTTACCCACTTGACATTATCGCACCTGTGAGGTCAGTATTTTTCTGAAGTGATCAAAACGCAAATTACTTACAGCAGTTCCCGATCTTATGAAGTACAGATATTAATAATAAAACTCTTGTGGTGCGGGCATCTTGCCTGCACAAAGTGTACCTCACTCAAAGCTACTTGCTGTATATATGATATATTTATGGATATGTTTAATATATTGTTTAATATATTGTTTAATATATTGTTTAATATATTGTTTAATATATTGTTTAATATATTGTTTAATATATATGGGCGCACATATTCCCACCATAAATATATAATAGAGAAAAGTCCGGTATTTGTCAAGTAAGCTAAAATGCACCTAATTTATACATTATTTATACATTAGGATGCACAGGGATGTTCACCCCACAAGAGTTAGACTGATTTTAGGTTATACAATTTAAATGATCATTAAATGCTCAACAGCATACCTGGGTCCTGGATAAGTGTGTCAACCCAACTATTGACAATTTTTTTGATTCCTAGTCCTGAAAAAGACTAAATTTAGTGAAGTTAGAAAGAAATTACATATATGTCCATTGAACTACAAGCAGAACTAGGTCAAGCGGTGGAACAACGTCGCAACTTTGCGATTATTTCTCACCCTGATGCTGGTAAAACTACTTTAACTGAAAAACTATTATTATACGGAGGTGCGATTCATGAAGCGGGGGCGGTAAAAGCGCGAAGAGACCAGCGGAAAGTGACTTCTGACTGGATGGCAATGGAACAACAACGGGGTATTTCCGTAACTTCAACGGTATTACAATTTGCCTATTCTAATTGTCAAATTAATTTACTTGATACTCCTGGACACCAAGATTTCAGTGAAGATACTTATCGGACTTTAGCAGCGGCTGATAATGCAGTCATGCTGATAGATGCGGCAAAGGGTTTAGAACCACAAACGCGGAAACTGTTTGAAGTGTGTAAACTTCGGGGCATCCCGATTTTTACCTTTGTGAATAAACTTGATCGTCCGGGCAGAGAACCGATAGAATTATTAGATGAGATTGAGAAAGAATTGGGATTACAGACCTATGCAGTGAATTGGCCTATTGGTATGGGCGATCGCTTTAAAGGAGTTTTTGACCGTCAACAACAGCAAATTCATTTATTTGAACGTAGCGCCCACGGTAGTCGGGAAGCAAAGCAAACTATCATAGATATAGGCGATAGTAAAATTGAGGCATTATTAGAAAAGGAACTTTACCACCAACTTAAAGATGAATTAGAACTCTTAGAAGGAGTTTGTCCAGAACTAGATTTAGACTTGGTACACGCTGGCAAAATGACCCCCGTGTTTTTTGGTAGTGCTATGACCAATTTTGGGGTAGAATTATTTCTCAAGAATTTTCTTAACTTTGCTCTCAAACCAGGAACACACAGCAGCAGCGTCGGGGATATTCCTCCTACTTATCCAGAATTTACAGGATTTATTTTCAAACTGCAAGCCAACATGGACCCCAAACACCGAGATAGAGTGGCTTTTGTCCGGGTCTGTACAGGTAAGTTTGAAAAAGATATGACAGTAAATCATGCCCGAACTGGTAAAGCTGTCCGTTTATCCCGTCCCCAAAAATTGTTTGCTCAAGAAAGGGAATCTATTGATGTTGCTTATCCGGGGGATGTAATTGGTTTAAACAATCCAGGTGTTTTTGCGATTGGTGATACAATTTACACAGGTCAAAAGCTAGAATATGAGGGAATCCCTTATTTTTCGCCGGAATTGTTTGCTACATTGAGAAACCCCAACCCTTCTAAATTTAAGCAGTTTCAAAAAGGTGTTTCCGAATTGCGAGAAGAAGGTGCTGTACAAATTATGTATTCAATTGATGAAGCCAAGCGTGAACCGATTTTAGCGGCTGTTGGTCAGTTGCAATTTGAAGTGGTACAGTTCCGCTTACAAAATGAGTATGGTGTAGAAACTATTTTGGATTCATTACCCTACAGTGTTGCGCGTTGGGTCGAAGGGGGTTGGGAAGCTTTAAAGCAGGTAGGACGTTTGTTCAATACTACTACTGTTAAAGATAGTATGGGACGACCAGTATTATTATTCCGCAACGAATGGAATTGTCAACAGTTAGAGGGTGATCATCCAGAGTTGAGATTAACTGCTATTGCTCCTGTTTTTTCTCATCAACAAACAATTGAAACCTAAAGCAGGGGAAATAGGCAAGAACTACCAATTACCAATTACCCATTACCCATTACCCATTACCAATTACCAATTACCAATTACCTATTACCATCTTCAAAATTTTGCATTTTAAATTACCAGGGTATCTCAATAAGCGTGCTTTTGTCACCTAAAACAGATTGGAGTACCAAATTTTCTATGCCTTCTCACGCTGAATCATGTTTACAGGCTGGTTTAGCTGCCCTTAAGCAGGGAAATTACCACACAGCAATAGCTAATCTTGAACCACTGGCCAAAGTTCAAAACCAAGACAGGATTTATTTACAGGCACAAGTTGGGTTAGTTATGTCCTATGCTCGCACAGGTGAGGTCTCTAAAGCGATCGCTCTGTGCCAAAATTTGATTTCTAGTAACCACCCCCAAGTTCAAGAGTGGTCTATACGCGCTCTTGAACACCTATATGAAAGCAAAAAACGGAGGCAAAAATCTTCATCAACGAATAATATACCTGTTTCCAGTGTAAACCCTTCCCGACAACAGCCGCAAAATGGTTATGTTGGTGCTGATAACCATAACAATATCAAACCAGTTAGCATTTATTGGCGGCAAGCTAGACGAGCTAAAGTATGGCAACCTCTTTCCAAACCTAATTTCATTTACTCACAACTAATTGCCTGTTTGACATTTATAGCACTATTTTGGATGTGCAAAGAAATGTTTAAACTAGTATTGGGTTTAATTGCCCAAATTCTATATAAATTGCCATACTTACAGCCTCCCCAGGTTTTATATCATGATCCTAGTTTCTTGATGCTAGGATTATTCCTCATCCTCATGGTATTATCTCCTTGGTTACTCGATTGGTTACTGGGAAAATTTTTGGCTCAGAAAAGGTTATCCAAGGAGAAATTAAATTCCTATAGTCGGGAGACACTGAGGGTATTACAACGTACCTGTCAACAGCGACGCTGGCCTTGTCCCCAACTGAGAATCTTACCAATTTCTGCCCCCATAATCATTAGTTATGGCAACCTACCCCGCACAGCGAGAATAACTGTTAGTCAAGGTTTATTAGAACAGTTGGCCAATGATGAAATAGCTGCCATCTATGCTTTAACTTTAGGGCAAATTGGGCGTTGGGATTTTGTGGTCATGTCCCTAATCCTGTTAGTTACCCTACCATTTTATGGATTATATCAGCAAATATCACTTTCGGCAAATCAACATCACAGTAAAATTTGCCAAAGTAAAATTTGGCGTTGGCCAGCCACAGTTTTAGCGGCTATTACTTACGGAATTTGGTTTCTTCTGACTGGTACAGCCTTGCTAAATTCCCGACTCAGGCTTTATCATAGCGATCGCCAAGCTGCAGAAATTACTGGCAATCCCAACGGACTAATTCGGGCATTACTAAAAATTTCCATTGGTGTGGCTCATGATATCAACCTCAAAGAACATACCAGTTGGCAATTAGAAAGCCTGAATCTCCTCGCTCCCGTTGCATATCAACATAGCATAGTTTTAGGTAGTATAGCTGGTCATCTACCCCTTGAATCATTTTTCCAGTGGGAAAACTTTCATCCCTATCGCCAATGGTTGACAATTAATAGTAGTCATCCCTTAATGGGCGATCGCATTGAACGTCTTTGTCAAATAGCTCGCTACTGGCATTTAAACACAGAATTGTACCAAATAACCCCACAACAGCCGATTGTAATCCGTCCCCAATCTTTTTTATTACAAATTGCCCCTTGGTTGGGAATCCCGCTGGGTGTTATATTGGCTGGTCTAACTTGGTTACTTTGGCAAACAGCTTATGCTATGCAGTTGTTAAACTTCAAGTGGATCTATGACGACTGGTATTTTGTCCTGGGTTTTGTGTTAATTGGCTTTAGCATTGGCACAATGATACAGATAAATGCTTTATTTCCCAAGATTAGAGATGTTAACGTCCACAAAAACGAAAACCTGATCAGCCTACTTGCAGATCCGTCCATTTTACCAATTGATAGCATTAAAGTCCGTTTGACTGGTAAACTATTAGGCCGTCCTGGAATTGGTAATTGTCTAGCACCAGACCTGATGCTTCAATCTAGCCAAGGTTTAATGAAATTACATCATCTTCCCGGGTTAGGAAAGTCATTCCACCCTCAAGACCTAATTGGTAAACAGATTGTTGTTAGAGGTTGGTTAAGACGCGGAGGGACTCCCTGGATAGATATCCAAAGCCTAGAAACTCAAGATGGCAAAAAAATCAATAGCCCTCATTCTATTTGGATGCTGGCCATTGCCATTTTAGTTCAAGGTTGGGGTGCTTATATTGTGCTGGTCGGTCATTAGTCCGTTGTCCGTTATTATTAGTAAAAAATTTTTCCCCTTGCCTCTTCCCTTAAAATGTGTTTCATGCTACGATGAGATCATAATATCGGCCTTTAGCTGTTGGCGGAAAAGTTTCTGCGGAACTAGCTACATAGGAAATACCATGATAATGTTAACTAATGGTATTTTATTCTGCGGGCAAGAATTAAGAAGAATGAATTTACTGTGGTGGATAATTGGCTATTAAATTTACAATTCCAAAAATTAAGGTGATATTAACCCACGAGTGCAGTTGTGCTTTCGTGCCAAATAAGCTTGATCCCAATAAAAAACTGTATTCTATAAGTTGATAGTTGGGATTGAAAAATTGGTTTGTGGTGGTTTTAGTCCATAGTATCTATTCAAAAGCCAAAGCCAATTGATTGTTTTTTTTGTCTTGCTCTGTTTATCTGTTTATTCCCAATCTGGAGGTATAGTCCATGTCAATTCGCCTATATATAGGAAATCTGCCCAAAGAAGAAATAGATCGTCAAGAGTTGCAAGCTGTTTTTGCAGAAGAAGGAGATGGTGTCACCACTAAACTAATTAAAGACCGGAAAACAGGCAAATGTCGTGGCTTCGGTTTTTTGACAGTGAATAATGACGAACAAGCAGATCAAATTATTGAAAAATATAATGGTCAATTGTTTAAAGACACACCCATCAAGTTAGAAAAGGCTTTACCAAGAACTAAAGGTGAAGAAGGTGGTGAAGAACAACCACAAACCCCCAAACCAGTTCTTCAAGGTACTAGCGCCCCCGTTCCTAGCAGCAATAAAGAAGGCGGCCGTCGGGAGAAAAGCAAGAAATCTCGACGCGGCGGTGGTGGCGGCGGCAGCAGTGCGCGTGAGACTGCTGCAAATGTTGAAACTGAAGCAATTCGTCCAGATCCCCGTTGGGCGGCGGAGTTAGAAAAGCTCAAGGAAATGTTGGCTGCACAAGCGACCAACTAGATTGTTTGTTTAATCAATACGCTTTAAGAATTATTCTTAAAGCTGTTTAGCATACCGACTTCCTGGAAAGCTAGTCTGAAAAGGAAGTTATGGTTATATTAACGTATCTATAATTCATGAATTGCTTCTACAATATATATATGATATTACAAATACTATATTATTAAGAATAAGCGCATTTATATAGATCCAAATTTAGTTATTAACGTAACTTGCTAGTTAGGCACATTGTCAGAATCAGAATGTCCAAGATTAAAGGATAAACAGGATGAAAACAGGGGTTTTATCACCAATTACCCATTACCCATTACCCATTACCCATTACCCATTACCAGTCTCAACTAGATAACTAGCAACTTGAGTTATTATACAAGTTATTACACATAAGTGCTGTGATTAGTATGACTAGTTGAGCCTGTAGGAATTTATTTTGTCTCCAGGTAAAGCCCAAATCCCCTTAACAAGCAGTGCAGGTAGCCAGACATGGTTATTTGCACTGCTTAGTTTTTGGGGTTTTTTCAGGCTTGAGAGCATAATTACACAAAATTTGGAATTTTTTGCGAAAACTGTAGCTAACGTAACAAAACTTATGGAAATATAATAATAGTATAAGTGAACACACTTGGCTAAATTAAATTAGTGCTTTTTGAACATGATGGCAATTGGAGTGATGTTTTCAGGGATTTAACTTTGTTGTATTTGGTTTGATGGAAATTATTGTAATTATTTGAAACGCGCAAATCATGAATTAGAAATATCTAAGAGGATGCAGCGTTGCGACTTGAGATAGGTTTTATCATGGTCTAACTAGTATATCATGATAGATAATATTTGGTTTTCAATGTAAAAAGATAGATATTTCTATCTATAGAAGGTATTAAATCTAAATATAGAATGTGGGAGAGGTTAACCAATATTTTGGCAATAATCAAAATAGAATATTAATCATTCAAAGTTCCCAAAAAACACAGATTTCAGTTTAATAAGCACAAGTTTAAAACTCACTTCTATCTTGTTAAAATTAGGAAAATCACAAATCTATGAAAGCTACCACAAAAAAACACATTGCCTTAATTTCAGTTCACGGTGATCCAGCAATTGAAATAGGTAGAGAAGAGGCAGGAGGACAAAATGTTTATGTCCGTCAAGTGGGTGAAGCCCTGGCACAGCTAGGATGGCAAGTGGATATGTTTAGCAGGAGAGTCAGTGCTGATCAAGAAACGACAGTAGAACATAGCTCTAATTGTCGGACCATTCGCTTAACAGCAGGTCCTGTGGAATTTGTGCCAAGAGATCATGGTTTTCAGTATTTACCAGAATTTGTAGATCAGTTAATAAAATTCCAGAAAGAAGCGGGGATTAATTATGATTTGGTTCATACTAACTATTGGTTATCTGGTTGGGTAGGAATGGAATTGAAAAAAAGGCAAGGAATTAAACAGGTTCATACCTACCATTCCTTAGGAGTGATCAAATACAAGACCATAGAAAATATTCCGCTGGTAGCAAGTCAACGTTTATTAGTGGAAAAAGAAATATTAGAAACAGTAGAAAGAATTGTTGCCACTAGTCCCCAAGAACAGGAACATATGCGATCGCTTGTTTCCCAAAAAGGGGAAATTGATATTATTCCCTGTGGTACAGATATTCAGCAGTTTGGTTCAGTGACCAGAGAAGCAGCCAGAACCAGATTAGAAATTGCTCCAGAAACTAAAGTGGTGTTATATGTAGGTAGATTTGACCCCCGGAAAGGCATAGAAACCTTAGTGCGAGCAGTAGGGGAATCTAAATTCTATGAGTCGAAACAATTGCAATTGATTATTGGTGGTGGTTGTACACCAGGTAATAGTGATGCTAAGGAACGCGATCGCATAGCAGGAATTGTTAACGAGTTGGGCATGGACGAATGTACGTCTTTACCAGGCTGTTTGAGCCGAGAGATATTACCATCTTATTACGCCGCAGCGGATGTTTGTGTAGTTCCTAGTCACTACGAACCCTTTGGACTTGTAGCTATCGAGGCCATGGCCTGTGGTACACCTGTAGTCGCTAGTGATGTCGGTGGCCTGCAATTTACCGTAGTTAATGAAGAAACTGGTTTATTAGTACCACCACAAAATGTCCCTGCTTTTAATCATGCTATTGATCAAATTCTCAGTGATCCTCAATGGCAGCAAGAATTAGGAAAAGCAGCTAAAAAGCGTGTTAGTGATAAATTTAGCTGGCATGGTGTAGCTAGTCAGCTAGATAAACTATATACCCAACTGTTGCAGCAATCCGTGAGAGAACCTGCATTAGTTGGTAAATAGGCAAAAATGACCAATTACCAATTACCAATTACCAATCACCAATGACCAGATCATTGGTGCATAGTTGTAAGATAGGAAAGGATTAACTAAGCTCCAAAAGCTCTAAACATACTTGCAGTTAGATGGTAAGATGATGGAAGTTCAAGAAATCAAAAAATTCCCTAAACCCAGGAAACCAGACAGTGAATCTCAAAATTTTCAGCACGTTAAGATTCTTGACTGTAACCAACCAGTGTGTAGAGTGATTTGTGAGTGTTGGCACTGCAAACAAGGGATATTATCTGAGGTAGACGTATCATCTTCGCAGTATTTAGAGGTAGAATGTCCAAATTGTGGCAGAAGCGCCGTCAGGTTAATGGCAGAAAAGGTGATTTCTACTACACCTATCCCCTCACCCTGGCAATAATCAGTATTCAGCTTCAACAGATACATAACTGCTGATACTCGGATAACTGATTTTTGTTAAAGGATGTTTTAAAAGAAAATGGCCATTTATGGCTAATCTTGAAAAACATCCTCTAAAACGGATTTATTTAGATTTACTTTTGAAAACCCTTTTATTATAGTTCACGCAGAAGCGCGGAGGTCGCAGAGGCAGAAGAAAAGGAAATTTTTGCACATACAGCAGTTCCCGATATTCACAAAGTACAGATATTAATGATAAAACTCTTGTGGTGCAGGCATCTTGCCTGCACAAGGTGTAATATATAGTGTAGTATATATATTTATTATATAGAATTGCGCAGTTCCCGATATTCACAAAGTACAGATATTAATGATAAAACTCTTGTGGTGCAGGCATCTTGCCTGCACAAGGTGTAATATATAGTGTAGTATATATATTTATTATATAGAATTGCGCAGTTCCCGATATTCACAAAGTACAGATATTAATGATAAAACTCTTGTGGTGCGGGCATCTTGCCCGCACAAGGTGTAATATATAGTGTAATATATATATTATATAGAATTGCGCAGTTT
>NZ_JACJPZ010000055.1:0-25042 GCF_014696335.1 Dolichospermum sp. FACHB-1250 | reverse complement strand
GCCCCAGACTCTAGAACAAATAAGGTAATTTTACGAGTCAGGTCAATCAGAGAGCGAACTATCAGCAATTGACACTGTTTGACCAAGGTTTAACTACGTTAGTTGTGTATCCCGATTTTATTACTGAAATAGATTATGAAAAACGCTTTGGTGGTAATGGTAAAAGCGATTTTACCCTCACCGCTAACTCTTTAATTGGGGTTGAAGTCAAATCTCGTCACGGTAGTATTGATAGAGTTAGATGGTCAGTGAGTGCGGATATACTCAAGTAATTAAAATGAATTATCACTATAATTACCACTATATTAATGCTTATTATAACCGAGGAAATGCCCGATTAGAGATAGGAGATAAACAAGGAGCGATTGAGGATTTTCATAAAGCAGCAGATTTATATTGGCAAGAGGGAAAATTAGCAGAATATAAAGATACACAGGCTAGAATTATAAAATTGGAAATAGAAGCATCTTTAGATATTTTAAATTTTTAACTATAAGTAACTATAAGTAACTATAAGTAGGGCTTGCTGAATAAGTCGTCTGTGAGAGCAGGGAACAGGGGACAGGAGACAGGAGACAGGAGACAGGGGACAGGGGACAGTTTTAACTGTTTGGATATCCTCAATTTTCCAAATCCGACAAAGAAAAATGCACCTTTACAGAAACAAACCGATACAAAAAATAACCCCCTTGACTACCAGTATCAGGGGGTTTACAAAACTTAATATCCGCCTTCTTCTTCGTATTCCACCTGTCGTTCCTTGACCTTTTTCGGGATATTTACCGGCTTTGGTGCATCATCCCAAGCATCACCATCTAAATCATCATCATAGTCATCATACTGGTCAGCGTAGGTCTTTTTAGCAGGTTTGGCCTCGTATCTGGGTGCTTCCTGATAACGGTCAGAGACCGTCGCGTCACTCCAGTTATCTTCTTCATCTTCTTCATACCGAATTGACTCATAGGAACGGGCTTTCATAACTTGACGCTGAGGCCTTTCTTCCTCTACGTAGTCTTCCGTCCATTCCTCTTCTTTGGCTACGGGTTCAGGAATACGCACCTTGGGCCGAGGTGCTTCCAGAGGAACACCGCTGGGTAATTGATTACTCGGTGCAACCGTCCGAGGTGGGGTATAACCAAATTCTTCTTCTGCGTCCCTTTCCCAAGGGGCTTTACCAATACCTAGCCGTTCTAAAACGCCTACAGTTAACTGGTTAACTCTTTCTTCAGCACCTTCAAACACAATCAAGCGACTCGGTCCAGTGCTGACAACTTCATCTATAGAAAGTTCGTAGGTACTTAAAAACTGGTCAGGAATTTGGGGTAATCCCAAAGCAGCAATGACTATAGTGTATATTTTACCTGTTTCGCCATTAAATTTAAAGCCCCGTACCTTGCCTAAAACTTCACCTGTTTCTGTGATAACTTCCCAGTTCATGAGGTTACTGAGAACCTCTATTTCCACATCTTCAATGACATCCTCATTATCAACTAAGATGACATCACCGATTTGGTTAATGGTGTTAAGATACATATTGCGAGGGAGACTAGAAATAGAAATAAGGCTGTCTCGCAAACTAAGCGCCACAACCTCTCTTTGATCTACATCAACCCAGACTTGACTCACGATACCTAACCGCTTACCGTTGTCGCGGGTAATTACCTGAGTGTTTAATATATCCGAACGTCTAATTACTTGCTCTGAGGTCATTATATACCTAGTCCTGATCTTTAATCCAGTTTATGTATATCACTATTTTTAACAGAAATTTGTCAGTTGTCACTTGTTAGTTGTCTGCTCCCTGTTACCTGTTGCTGTGGTGATTCTATCATCGGACAGCACCAACTCACAACTATCTTAAAACCAAATATCTCAAAACCAACTAAGTAGGTGAACGTAAAAAAACCGACACAAGTAACGAAAAGTAAAATTGCCCAAAACCTCTTCCCAGTTAAGAGTTAAGAGTTAAGAGTTAAGAGTTCCCTTGTCATAACGACAATTTTTAACGCCAACCTACTTATATCAAAAAATTGTAACTGTTTTACCGATTGTTTTTACATTTTAGCTAATCTTTCCCCATTTGTCCTATCTCAAAATAGACAGTTGTTAACAAAGTATCGCCAAAATGCCAAAATAGAGATCACCAAACCAGTTTTGACCCCACCCTAACCCTCTCCTTAACAACAGGAGGGAAAAATTGTGATCAATAATTGAACGCAAATAAACGCAGATAAACGCAGATAAGGAAGGATGATCATAAGATCCCGGACTTTTATGATAAGTTAAGACATTAATGAAAATAATTGAATTGAAAAAATCAGGGTTCTGAGGCTACTACACAAAATGGCAATTAAGAAAAGTGAACTTTACAGTTCTTTATGGAAAAGTTGCGACGAATTGCGGGGAGGTATGGATGCTTCTCAGTATAAAAATTATGTATTAGTTTTATTATTTGTTAAGTACATTTCCGATCGCTATGCAGGTGTAGAAGATGCCACCTTAGAAGTCCCTGAAGGTGGGAGTTTTCAGGATATTGTCAATTTAAAAGGAAAACCAGATATAGGGGCGAAAATCAATGAAATCATCCAGAATCTAGCCAGAGCTAATGACTTAGGTAACATCTTTAATGATGCGGATTTTAATGATGGGGATAAATTGGGGAAAGGGAAGGAAATGCAAGATAGGCTTTCTAACCTGGTAGCTATTTTTGAAACCCCCGCTTTAAACTTTAGTAAAAACCGCGCTGATGGAGATGATATATTAGGTGATGCCTATGAGTATTTAATGCGGAACTTTGCCACCCAGTCAGGTAAAAGCAAAGGACAATTTTACACCCCTGGGGAAGTTTCCCGCGTCATTGCTAAAGTCATAGGAATTAACACCGCAACCAGTCAAGAACAAAGTATTTATGATCCTACCTGTGGTAGTGGTTCATTATTATTAAAAGCAGCAGATGAAACCGATGTAAATATCAGCATCTACGGGCAAGAAATAGATAACGCAACCTACGCATTAGCCCAGATGAATATGATTCTACATGGGCATCCTAGTGCGGAAATTTATCAAGATAATACCTTATCAACTCCCTATTTTAAAGATGATCAAAGTGGGTTAAAAACCTTTGATTTTGCAGTTGCAAATCCTCCTTTTTCTGTGAAAGCTTGGAGTAACGGCATTAAATTAGACAAAGATGAATTTAACCGATTTGAGGGTTATGGAATTCCACCAGTTAAAAATGGTGATTATGCCTTTTTATTACATTTAGTTGCTTCTTTAAAACCTCATGGTAAAGGAGCGATAATTTTACCCCACGGGGTGTTATTTCGAGGGAATGCGGAGGCAGATATTAGAAAAAATCTGCTGCAAAAACGGATAATTAAAGGGATAATTGGCTTACCTGCTAATTTATTTTATGGGACGGGGATACCGGCCTGTATTATTGTCATAGATAAAGAAAACGCTGAAAATCGGCAAAGTATTTTGATGATAGATGCAAGTAAAGCTTATATTAAAGATGGCAATAAAAACCGACTGCGAGAACAGGATATCCATAAAATAGTAGATGTTTTCAATAAACAGTTAGAAGTTCCCAAATACTCGCGGATGGTGCTTTTTACAGAAATTGCAGCCAATGATTATAATTTGAATATTCCCCGTTATATTGACTCTCAAGAAGAAGAAGATATTCAAGATATTGCAGCCCATTTATTAGGGGGCATACCTAAGCGCGATATTGCAGCATTACAAGATTATTGGCAGGTTTACCCAACCCTACAACAAGATTTATTTGCAGCAACAAATAGAGCAGGATATGTACAGCTAAAAATTGCAGTTTCCGAGGTCAAAACCTGTATTTTTAATCATCCTGAATTTATCCAATATAGTCAAGAAATTGACAAGGTTTTTCAAACTTGGGAAAATAAACACACCCCGTTATTAAGAGCTATTCAACCAGGGGATAAACCCAAGGAAATTATTTACACTTTATCCGAAGATTTGTTAACAGCATTTGCAGATAAAAACCTGATTGATAAGTATGATGTTTATCAGCATTTGATGACCTATTGGTTAGAAACAATGAAGGATGATGTTTATATTTTAGTTGAAGATGGTTGGAAAGCGGAATTAACGGAAATTACCAATAAAAAAGGGACTATTATAGATTATGTCTGTGAATTGATTCCCGAAGAATTGATGATTAACCGCTATTTTCTCACAGAACAGGGGAAAATTGCCCAGTGGGAAATACAGAAAGATGATCTAGTCCGACAACAGGAAGAAATGCAAGAAGAATATGGTGGAGAAGAGGGTTTATTAGCAGAAGTGACTAATGATAGTGGGAAAATTACTAAGACTAGTATTAATGTGAGAATGAAGGAAATTCAGAAAAATCCGCTTTTTGCAGATGTAGATGAGTTAAAGGTGTTAAAGAGTTATTTAAAATTGATTGAAGCGGAAGCAGAAATGAGTAAGAAAATTAAGGATCTGACTCTATCTTTACATAATCAGGTGCTTAAAAAATATCAACATTTAACAGAGGAGGAGGTGAAAATTCTGGTGGTTAATGATAAATGGATGAAGACATTAAAACAGGGTATAGTTGGGGAAATGGATCGGATTTCTCAACGGTTGACGCAAAGGATTAAGGAGTTAGGGGAACGTTATGATCTGCCTTTATCTGTGTTGACTTCTGAGGTGGAGATTTTGACTCAGAAGGTTGAAGGACATTTGCAAAATATGGGAATGGTTTGGTAATGGAAATTAATATTAAGGATGGTTATAAGGTTACTGAGGTGGGGGTTATTCCTGATGATTGGGAAGTGAAGAAATTGGGGGATATTTCCGAGAAAATAATGGTAGGAATCGCAAGTGCAGCAACACACGCATATTCAGAAAAGGGAGTAGTTTTATTTAGAAATCAAAACATAAAATATGGGTATTTAGACGACAGAGATATTTTATTTGTAAATGATAAATATGAGGAAATTTTCAAAAATAAACGACTAAAATCAGGAGATTTACTAATTGCTAGAACAGGTTATCCAGGATCTGCTTGTATTATTCCAGATAAATATGAAGGATCACAAAGTTTTACTACTTTGATTGTTAGACCACAAAATCAAAATGTTAAAAGTGATTTTCTTTGCTACTTTATAAACTGTGAAATTGGCCAGATGTTTTTTGAAGTTAATCAGATTGGAGGAGGACAGAAAAATGTAAATGCTGGATCTCTCAAATTGATGCCCATTATTATCCCCCCGCTTGCTGAACAAAAAGCGATCGCTCACGCACTGAGTGATGTAGATAACCTAATTACAGCCATAGATCAACTGATCACGAAAAAGCGTAACCTTAAACAGGGGACAATGCAGGAACTCCTCACGGGTAAGAAACGTTTACCTGGTTTTAGCGGTAAGTGGGAAGTGAAGAAATTGGGGGAATTAATCAACAGTTTGCAGAATGGATATGGATTTTCTGCAAGGGGCTATATTAGAGTAGGTATTCCAATTGTTACAATGGCTCAAATTGGATTAGATGGTTCTTTTCAATTTGATGAGTCAAAAGTCAACTTTTGGACAAGTTCAGAATTTGAATCTCTTAAAAACTATCATCTCAAATATGGAGATGTAATTATTGCTATGACAGACGTAACACCTAGTAAAAATTTAATAGGTAGAATGTGTCAAGTAAATAGGAGAGAAACTTTTCTTCTTAATCAAAGGGTTGGTTTATTGAGAATAGACAGAGAAAAGATTAATCCATTATTTTTAGTAGCATTATCAAATTTATCAAATACTAAAGGTTGGAGAGATTACTCTAAATCAGTTGCTTCTCTTGGGGTACAGGCTAATATAAGCACTAAAGATATTTTAAATGGAACAATAAAAATACCAACTATAGAAGAACAAAAAGCCATAGCTGAAATACTAACAGACATGGATAAAGAAATAGAAGCATTAGAAAAAAAACGCGACAAATATAAAACCATAAAACAGGGAATGATGCAAGAATTGTTAACAGGAAAAACGAGAATAATTGACAATTGATAATTATAGGATCTTCCTTTGCGACTTGACGGAAAACCAAGACCCTATAAAATTGGTAATATTGACAGGACTTACGCAAAATATCTCTCAAATCCTCATTTCTCCGTGACCTCTGTGCCTCTGTGGTTCGTTATTCCATGAATCTTGCGTAAGTCCTATATTGAATAGAGCTTAAAAATTCGTGAACATAAAACCAACATCAGAAACAATATAAACCTATGACCTATACCCCAGTAAAAACCCTCACCTTTGAGCAATTTTTAATTGAATATGGGGACAATACCCGCTATGAAATAATTGACGGAGAACTCAGAGACATGGAACCCACAGGACTCCATGAAGAAGTTGCGGGAAATATTGCCGGCAGAATTTACACCGAGATTATTGATAATAAATTAAACTGGTTAATTCCCAAAACCTGCTTAATTAAACCCCCTGCTGCGTCAGCTACAGCACTGCGTCCAGATGTGATAGTTTTAGATAAAATCAAACTTAATCAAGAACCACTTTGGCAAAAAGAGCCAATAATTTGTTATGGTAATACTATTAAATTAGTTGCGGAAGTTGTCAGCACAAATTGGCAAGATGATTATGCTAGAAAAATAGAAGAATATGCCTTTTTAGAAATACCAGAATATTGGATAATAGACTTTCGGGCATTAGGTGGAATGCAATTTATTGGCAACCCCAAACAACCGACGTTAACAATTTGTCAATTAATTAATGGAGTATATGAACAAGAAAAATATCGTTTAGGAGATAGTATTTTTTCTCCTCTATTTGCAGATTTAAAACTTAAATTAGATGATATTATGCCATAAAATTTAATGAAAAATCAGGTTGTAGGTTAGGTAAAACGAAGTGAAACCCAACCTACAAATCTGCTCATGTTGGGTTTCATGCTTCAACCCAACCTACAAATCTGCTCATGTTGGGTTTCATGCTTCAACCCAACCTACAAATCTATTGCGACTTTAAATCATAACATATTATAACATATTAATGGTGCGATCGCTTTGGTATAACGGTGAAATTGTGCAGTGGCATATAATCTTATTTAGTCAGACTGTCTCTAGTCATCCTCTTAAGATTCTTGAGAAAGAACTAAAATACGCTAAGGGCAAGATTTGAGAGAGCAGAAGTATCACTGACGACAATCATAGCCAGCCCCGACTCCGCAGGTGTTGAACATCCTGCTCCAGGTCTTCCACATCATAATGGACGCAAATATTCCGGTCCGCCAGCAGCTTTTGAAAGTTCATTATGTCTATTCCGGCAATTTTGCTGGCACGGCTGAGGGAAATCCGCTGCTGCTGGAATAGGGCAATGGCTATTTCCCGGAGCCATTCACTCTGGTTAAAAGTTTCAGTTTTACTGAGGTTATCAGGTAGGTTTAGAGTAATTTGCATCAATTTGTCCTCACGCATTCACTTCTAATTTTCAGGAGCAAGTAATTCCGTTTCAAACCCTCAAAACCAAAATATCACTATATCCCAATATCCCAGATGATTGCAAAAATTATTCAACCCAACCTACAAATCTTTGTTTATTTGCGCTTTGGGGTGAAACATATCTGCTCATGTTGGGTTTCATGCTTCAACCCAACTTACAAATCTTTGTTTATTTGCGCGTTGGGGTGAGACATATTAAAATAGTTAAATCCTATCAAACCGTAATTGTCACTAAAAGGGTTAAAAAATGAGTGAAGTAGGACAATCGGAACGCGCAACCCAAAACCGTGTAGTGCAACTATTCCAACAACAACTAGATTATACATATTTAGGGAATTGGCACAAACGCGACAATAATAGCAACGTTGAAAGCGACTTACTCACCATATTTTTACGCGATACCCAAAAATATAATCATACTATTATCAATCAAGCTATTGATGAACTAAATAAACTTAATCAGGATACAACTAAAAACCTTTATGACGTTAATAAAGAAATTTATGGCTTATTACGCTATGGTATAAAAGTTAACCCAGAAGCAGGTGAAAAAACTCAAAGCGTTTACTTGATAAATTGGCAAGAACCCTTAAAAAATAACTTTTATATCGCTGAAGAAGTCAGCATTAAAGGGGAAAATGATAAACGACCAGATATAGTTTTATACATTAATGGCATCGCTTTAGCGGTTCTGGAACTCAAAAGCAGTACCGTCAGCGTTTCTAAAGGTATCCGTCAAAACCTAGATAGTCAAGAATCAATATTTATTAAGTCTTTTTTTAATACAGTTCAACTAGTCGCAGCAGGTAACGATACCCAAGGGCTGCGTTATGGAACAACTAAAACATCAGAAAAATATTATTTAACTTGGAAAGAGGACAGTTATCACCAGATTACAAACCTTTTAGACAAACACCTGTTACAACTGTGCGAAAAACATCGCTTTCTCGACATTATTTATAACTTTATCCTCTTTGACAGTGGTATTAAAAAACTCTGTCGTTCCCATCAATACTTAGGCATTAAAGCCGCCCAAGACCACATAAAGTGCCAAGAAGGTGGGATAATTTGGCACACTCAAGGTAGTGGAAAAAGCTTAACCATGGTGTGGTTAACGAAATGGATTCGAGAATTTGACCCAAAAGCCCGCGTTTTAATTATCACTGACAGGGAAGAATTGGACAACCAAATCGAAGGCGTTTTTTTAGGTGTCAATGAAAACATCTATCGAACCAAAAGCGGACAGGACTTAATTACCCAACTGCAAAATACCACACCCTCATTAATTTGTTCATTAATTCATAAATTCGGGAAAAAGCAAAATAATACCGAAACCCAAGAATATGAAGACTATATAAAAGAACTAAAACGTAATTTACCGAAAAAATTCCAACCTTATGGACAGTTTTATGTATTTGTAGATGAATGTCATCGCACCCAAGCGGGTAAGCTACATAAAGCCATGAAAGATATATTACCAAATGCTCTTTTTATTGGTTTTACAGGTACACCCTTATTAAAACAAGACAAACAAAGCAGTTTAGAAGTTTTTGGTAAATATATTCACACTTACAAATTTAACGAAGCAGTGGGGGATAAAGTCGTTTTAGACTTACGTTATGAAGCCCGGAATGTTGAACAGTATATCACCTCCCAGAGGAAAATAGATCAATGGTTTGCAGACAAAACCAGCGGGTTAACAGAAACAGCAAAAGCCGAACTGAAAAAACGCTGGGGAACAATGCAAAAAATCCTCAGTTCCAAATCTCGCTTAGAAATGATAGTTAAAGATATCATCTCAGATTTTAGCACCAAAGAACGATTACAAAATGGTAAAGGTAACGCCATACTTGTAGCTGGTAGTATTTACGAAGCTTGTAAATATTATGAATTATTCCAAAGTGCAGGATTTAGTCAATGTGCGATCATTACATCTTATGATCCTACCATCAAAAGTATCAAAGGTGAAACCACAGGCGAGGGAAAAACCGATAAAATACATCAATATGAAATCTATCAAAAAATGCTCAATGGACAAAAAGCAGATAAATTTGAACAAGACGTAAAAAACAACTTTGTTAATTCACCCGCGCAGATGCAATTATTAATAGTAGTGGATAAACTATTAACCGGTTTTGATGCACCTCCCGCTACTTATCTTTATATAGATAAAAAGATGCGAGACCATGGTTTATTTCAAGCAGTTTGTCGGGTTAATCGTTTAGATAGTGAAGACAAAGAATATGGTTATATTATAGATTATAAAGACCTATTTGCAAGTTTAGAAAAATCCGTTCAAGATTACACTTCCGCCGCTTTTGCAGATTATGACATCGCTGATATAGCTGGGTTATTAAGTAACAGATTAGAAAAGGGCAAAAATGACCTAGACACCGCTAGACAAGCCCTTAAAGCCCTCTGTGAAGCCGTAAAACCCCCTTATCATACAGCAGACTATACCCGTTATTTTTGTGGTAATACGGAAAACCCAGAGGATTTAAAGAACACCGAACCGCAAAGACTACTATTATATAAAAGTGTCAATTCTTTAGTTAGAAATTATGCCAATATAGCCAATGAAATGGCAGCAGCAGGATATACAGAGCGGGAAATTTATCAGATTAAAAAAGAGGTTAAACATTATCAACAAGTTAGTCAAGAGATAAAATTAGCCAGTGGAGATTATATTGATTTTAAAGCCTATCAAAATGATATGCGGCAGTTGATAGATAGTTATATTGGTGCGGAAGCAAGTCAAATTTTAGCAAACTTTGAAAATCTAACTTTAGTAGAATTAATAGTTAATCATGGAGTCAATGCAGTTGATAGTTTACCCCCAGGAATTAGAAACAATCAAACCGCAGTAGCGGAAACCATAGAAAACAACCTGCGGAAATTAATTGTTGAACAACAACCCACCAACCCCAAGTATTTTGATAAAATGTCAATTTTACTCCAAGAACTAATTGACAACCGTAAAACCGCAACAGCAGAATATGAAAATTATTTACAGAAAATTATCATCTTAGCTCAAGAAATTCACCAACCGAGTAAATCATCAACTTATCCGCCGTCATTGAATACCTCTGCAAAAATCGCATTATATGATAATCTAGATCAAGATGAACAATTAGCGTTAACAATAGATAGGGTAATTCGTCAAACTAAACAAGATGGTTGGAGAGGAAATAAAGTCAAGGAAAGAATGATCAAAAATGCCATTAAGAAATATTTACCTTTACCAGAACAGATAGATGAGATGATGGAAATAATCAAAAATCAAAATGAGTATTAAATTAATTAAATTAAGTAAGTGAACGGAAAAAACCGACATACAGCAGTTCCCGATATTATGAAGTACAGATATTAATAATAAAACTCTTGTGGTGCGGGCATCTTGCCCGCACAAAGTGTACCTCACTCAAAGCTACTTGCTGTAAGTAACGAAAAGTAAAGTTGCCCAAAACCTCTTCCCAGTTAAGAGTTAAGAGTTAAGAGTTCCCTTGTCATAACGACAATTTTTAACGCCAACCTACTTAACTTAATGGGTAATTAAAACCATAATAAAAATCATAAACATGAATATGGAAACCTATCAAATAACCGTCAGTGAAATAATTATAGATGTGGTTAGAAAAGATATTAAAAACCTGCATTTAGCCGTTTATCCTCCAGACGGTCGTGTCAGAATTGCCACACCTTTACATATTAATGATGAATCTGTGCGCTTATTTGCAATTTCCAAATTAGCTTGGATTAAAAAAAATCAAAGTAAATTACAATCAAAACCAACTCCGAAAACAATAGAATATTTATCAGGAGAAAGTCATTATTTTCAAGGTAAAATCTATATATTAAATGTAATTTATGAAAATTCCCCTCAAGTGGAAATTAGCAATAATCAATATCTGAATTTGTATGTAAAACCCGGAAGTAGTACAGAACAACGTCAAAAAGTTCTCAATTCTTGGTATCGTCAACAATTAAAAGCACAAATTCCCCCATTAATTAGTAAATGGGAAAAAAATATTGGTGTGAATATCAATGACTGGGGAATAAAAATGATGAGAACAAAATGGGGTACTTGCAATATTCAAGATAAACGCATTTGGTTAAATCTGGAATTGGCCAAAAAAGACCAACAATGTTTAGAATATGTGATAGTTCATGAAATTACCCATCTTTTAGAACGGAGTCACGGGTCTGAATTTCAGGCCTTAATGGATAAATTTATGCCTAATTGGAGAAAATATAAAGAGGAATTAAACCGTGATTACAAATGCTAGTAGCCCTACCCTGAGCAATCTCCGTCAAACCTTTGGCTTAAGACTCAATTCTAGCGATCGCTTTTTTGATGAATGGTTAAATAATGCAGCGACTCTAACCGAATCAATCTAACCTACGAGGGATTCCTAGGTCGCGCAACGCTTACGCACCTAACCCCAACAAGCGAACTAGCCCTAATGAATAATCAAACTATCTCTGGTCATTTCTAAAAAATCATAGGTCAAAAACAATTCGATTATTTGAGTAATATTTTGTACAAAAAGTTGTTCAATTTGTTTGTTACTAACATTACCTGTAGTTATTAGTAGTAGTTTATAAGGCTCTTGTTTGATTAAGAAAGAATCTAAAAAATCTTTATCTTTGGTAATAACAATTCTCTGTTCCAGGATTGATAGTTTGTTGATTTCCAAATCTGGAGTTGCATTTTTTCAAGGAAGATTCTTGGTATGTATAACATCACAACCTAAGTTCTCTAATAAATTGGCAATTCGCATTGGTAATTGAGCATCAATCAAGAATTTCATGAAACTAATTGGAGGATACTTTTAACTTGAGTGAGTCGAGTAGCAAAGCTGAGAACTGCTAAAATGTCTTCATATTCTAAATCATCATAATCTTCTAAAATATCCTCAATATTCATGCCTGAACTCAAAAGTTCTAAGATCATTTCCACCGGATAGCGCAATCCACGAATACACGGTTTACCATGACAAATATCATGGTTAATTGTTATTCTATTTAATAGCAGGTTATTCATGATATTAGATGTTATGTTGGTACTAAATTAATTATACTTGATTTTTCGATTTCTATGACAATAGAAAAAAGCGAAATGAAAGTCAGTGTTGCGAGGGCGCACTTGGTCAATCTAAACTGGTAACAAATCTCGGAGATGTTTCTGGTAAGGAAAATTCCTCTAGGTAAAGCCGTGTGGCTTCTTTCAAACCAGCGATCGCCTGCTTGATCGTTTCCCCTTGATCTACTGTGCCAACTTCTGGACATTCAGCAATGTAAACATCATCTTCTTTGTACAAAATAACTGTAAAGATGCGATTTTTCATCGTCTCTTATCCTTAACAGCTTGCTCTGAAAATTATAACATCACTGTTCCCTATCGCACTTTAGTCAATCTAACCTACGAGCGATCGCACTGTTACAGCAGTTTGCGATCAAGTCCAGTACAAAAGTAAAGTGCAGAATATAGTCTGGTACTGGTTTTCATCTTTTCTGTTTGTAGCACATTTGATTGCAATTTACTGTATTTTTCCTTGATTTTTCGATTCTCCACACTGTTTCAACAGAAATCGAACTCTTTAAGCTCTCGATAAGAAGAGAAATCTGTTTTTTAATAAAACCCATTCTTGTTGGAGTAATTTCAATTGAGTCATGCTCTGAAAAATCTCTTATTATTTCGCATTTACTTACATCCCTTTTAGCCTTTCCTTTATTGTGAACAATGGAGTTCCTTAAAAGTCTTAAATCGCCCATAATTGGAGCAATCACTTTTTGATCATCTCCGATCTTAAGTTTCCTTCTTATCTCTTCTCTGTAACACCCTTCCCATATCTCAAATATGTAAACGATAGTCATTCTACTAGCAAACTGATAATTAATGCCATTGCTTGAATTTCTATCTTTTAGATTAAATAAAACATTAGAGGTGTCTATACCTGTTTCTTGCAAAACTGAAGTTCGCAGTTCATCTAATCTTCTTTCTCCAATTGTCTGCCCTATTGTTTCCAAAATATCAGTTGTTTGGTTAGCCATATCTAAATTTTGCTGACACCCTGATATTAAATCCAAATAGATTTGAACTGCCGTCCCTACCTCCTGAAGGAATTCATTACATAAATTAACAAGTTCTTCCTGCTCATTCTCAGACAAGTTGCTCGATCCTACATATTCCATAAACTACTCTTTATAACTCAATGGTCAGATGATTATAACTTAATACCCAAAACCTGAGTATAAGCGCCTCTAGCTTGAGTCACCCCAATTGTCCGCTGTGCTGATTCTATCATCGGCCGGCGCAAACTCACCACTATAAACTGTGCTTGTTGAGCCTGTTGTTTAATCATTCTCGCTAATCTTTCCACATTTGACCCATCTAAAAACATATCCACCTCATCAAAGGCGTAAAATGGGGAGGGACGATAACGCTGGAGGGAGAATATAAAACTCAATGCAGTTAAGGACTTTTCCCCCCCAGACATGGAAGCAAGACGTTGGACGGGTTTACCTTTGGGGTGCGCGACTAGGTTTAAGCTACTGTTAAAAGGATCTTCGGGATTATCTAGTTGCAAATAACCGTCCCCGTCTGATAAAATGGCGAAAATTGATTGAAAGTTTTCGTTGACCGCGTCGAAGGCTTCTTTAAATGCTTTTTGACGTAACGTGGTAAAGTTTTCAATTCTTAATAATAATTCTGTTCGTTCCCCTTCTAGGGTCTCTAATTTTTCGGTAAGTTCTTGGAGACGACCTTTGACTTTATCGTATTCTTCCAAGGCTAACATATTTACAGGTTCCATGGCCTGTAACCGTTTGCTTAAACTCCGTAATTCTTTTTGTAAGTCCTCTAAATTAACTTTACCAGGAATTTCTGGCAGGGGACTGGGTAATTCTGCACCTAAGTCTCGTAACTGGGTTTGTAGCGCTGTTAACTCTTCTCGGCGTTTTTCCTGGGTTTGTGCCAGTTTCTCTATTTCCCATTGTAATTGCTGTTGACGCAATAAGAGCGATCGCAATTCTGTTTCTGTCAGATCCCGATTTTTCTTCTCTTCTCCTAAATTTTCCGCCAATTTCTGCAAATTACTCTCATTGACAGCAATTAAATGATTTAATTCTTCAATTTGGTTATTGACTGTTGCTATTTGCTGTTTGCTGCTTGTTTCTTCCTGTTGATATTGAATAACTCGCGCTTGGGATTCTTCTATTTTTTCTTGTAACCGCTGTTGTTGATTTTCTAAGTTTTTTAACTGTTGTTGTCCATCCCTTAGTGCTGTTTCCCGTTGTTGCAATTCCTGCTCTTGCATTTTCATGGTACTTTGAATTTGTTGCCATTCTTTGGGAGTTTGGGAAGATTCTAAATCAGTTAATATCAGTCTCAATTGTTGTAATTGAGTTTCTTGTGCTGGTAATTCCCGATTTAAAACTTCTAAACGGGATTGTGCAGATGTGAATTTTTCCGTATTTTGGGAAAGTTGACCGCGAGTATTTTCTAATTGGCTTGTTAAATTCTTAATCTCTTTATTTAATTGTTCTAAATATAATTGTTGTTCTCTCTTTGCTTGACGTGCTTCCGTTAATTCTTGACTCAGGGCTTTCATGGAAGTTGCTAAAGTATTAATAGCTTCTCCACAACGTTCTAAAATCCGATCAATATCCATTAAGCGAGTTTTTAGGTTTCCTACCTCTTCCCCTTCCCCAGTTTCACCTTTTTCAAACCGCAAAGAAGACCGCTGGCTACTACTACCTCCCGTCATTGCTCCACTTGTTTCTAGTAATTCCCCTTGTAAAGTGACAATGCGATAGAGTCCGATATTTTTTCGTGCTTGAGCAAGACTAGCAAAAATCACCGTATTACCAAAAACATACGTAAAAACATCTAGATAACGGCGATCGCATTCTACCAAATTTACCGCATAATTAACGAAACCATCAGCTAAACGCAGAGTTGCGTCCTGAGTAAATTTAGGGACTTTAATCTTATTCAAAGGTAAAAAAGTCGCCCTTCCTGCCTTTTTTTGTTTTAAGAGTTCAATTCCCGCAGAGGCTACATTATCATCTTCCACAACAATATATCCCAACCGACCACCAGCAGCGGTTTCCAATGCTAATTGATACTTAGGTTCAACCTTCCCCAACTGCACCACCAAACCACACAAACCGGGCATTTCTGACTGTAAAATTACCTTACTAGCTTGTGTTCCTTGTATTTCTTGTTGAGCTTGAGTCTGTGCTTCTAATTTATCTAACTGACGTTGTTTCTCCCGTTGTTCTTGTAAAAGCCGCTTTTGAGTATCTTGTTGAATTTGTAACTCTTGTTCTGTGGCGGTGAGATTTTCCGCTAAATTCTGAATAGGTAAACTAGCAGCATTAAATTCCGTTTCGACTTGTGCAAATTCAACTTGTTTTTGAGTTAATTCTGGTTGTAAAGTGGCTATTAATTGAGATTGTTCAGAAATCAGCAGTTGTAATTGAGTATTGCGTTCTTGTAATTGGGCTTGTTCCGTGCGTTGAGGTTCAAGAATATGTAGTAAAGATTCTATATTCCGATTTAGTTCGGTTTGTTGTTGTACCCAAGCTTCCGAAGCACTAGCAACCTCCGCCGCAGCTTGACGAGAATTTTCTAAATTTATTACTGCATGATTTCTTTCTATTTGTAGAGACGCAGTATTTAACGTTTCCACATTATGTTTTTCTATTGCTTCCTCTAAAGAGAGTTGATATTGTTGAATTTCCTGATAAGTTTGATTTAAACGCCTTCCAGATTCTTGAATAAGAGCTTCTAACTCCTTGTGCTGACGTTGGAGTTGTTTGCGTTCCGCTTCTTGAGTAGCAAGATGAGATTGAACTGCTAAAAGTTCCTCCTCACCCAAAGCCTTAACCCGGAGATTGCGTTGTTCTAATTCAGTATTTTTCTCGTCAATCTGGGTATTAATTATTGTTAACTGATTAGTAAAATCTCTGAAATTGCGATCGCCTTCTTCAACCTGTAAAACCAGCTTTTCCTGTTGTAATTGCAGAGAACGCCAAGATAGAACCGCTTCCCAAGATTGCTTTTCCAGAAATTCCGTCCGTAGCTGTTGATACTTCTGAGCCTTAGCCTGATCTTGATAAAGTCGCTCACATTGTACAGTCAATTCATTCTGAATAATACGACAACTATCTTCCCGATCCTTCACCTCATCCAAAGTTGACTTAGCTTGAACAATCTTACGATCATAAGTTGCCACCCCGGCCAACTCATCAATAATTTCTCGACGTTCGCGCCCATTCATCGAGATAATACTAGTAACATCACCCTGTAAAACCACATTATAACCTTCAGGATAAATCCGCAATCTCTCCAAATCCTCATGTAACTCAGTCAGAGTACAAGCTACACCATTAATATAATAATTAGACGTATAACCACCCTGTTGAGACACCCGCAACCGACGGGTAACACTCCAGTCAGAGGATTTTGGATTTTCTTCTGCTTCCCCTTCCTCCCCTTCCTCCCCTTCCTCCCCTCGCGTCTGTGCTTCTGTGCGAGAGACATCCGAAATATCAAAAGTTACAGTTACACTAGCTTCCAGTGCAGAACGTCCCTGATGTTTTTGAGCGTTATTAACTAAATCCGGTAAACGTTCCGCCCGCATACCCTTAGAACTAGCCAGGCCTAAACAAAACAGTAAAGCGTCAAGAATATTTGATTTTCCAGAACCATTAGGACCAGATATGACAGTACAACCTGGTAGCAGGGGTACAGAAGTCGTACCACCGAAGGATTTGAAATTGGTAAGTTCAACGCGCTTGACGTATACCATTATAGAACTAATTACTGTAAACTCGTTAAAACAGGGTATTGTAGGTAATCATAACATACTTTTGCTATTTTCGCCGTTCATCTTGAATAATCTTGGATCATCTTGGATAATTTTATGCAAATTCAAACACCAGATTGGGTTAAACACGCGGTTTTTTATCAAATATTTCCCGATAGATTTGCAAGAAGTCAGCGTTCCCGTTCCAGCTTTTTAAATAATAGTAATTTAGAAGCTTGGGATACTATACCGACAATTCAAGGTTATAAAGGAGGGGACTTATGGGGAGTTTTAGAATCATTAGATTATATCCAAGATTTAGGGGTTAATGCTATTTACTTTACGCCCATTTTTCAATCTGCGAGTAATCATCGTTATCATACCCATGATTATTATCAGGTTGATCCAATGTTGGGAGGAAATCAAGCTTTAAGAGAGTTGCTAGATGCCGCCCATGATCGTAATATGAAAGTTGTCCTTGATGGTGTTTTTAATCATTCTAGTCGCGGGTTTTTCTTTTTCCATGATGTTTTAGAAAATGGCTCTAATTCTCCTTGGATAAATTGGTTTAAAATTGAAAATTGGCCGCTTGCTCCCTATGATGGTAATTTACCAGCTAATTATGTTTCTTGGGCTGGTATTCGCTCCTTACCAACCTTTAATCATGATCATCCAGACGTTAAAGAATATATCATGAAAATTGCTGAATATTGGTTAGAATTTGGTATTGATGGTTGGCGTTTAGATGTACCCTATGAGATTAAAACCCCCGGTTTTTGGCAGGAATTTCGTCAACGAGTTAAAGGTATTAATCCCCATGGTTATATTGTGGGTGAAGTCTGGTCAGATGCCCGTGAATGGCTCGATGGTACACAATTTGATGGGGTCCTTAATTATTTATTTAATCAGGCTGTCCTAGCCTTTGTAGTGGGCGATCGCATCGTTTTAGAAGAAGTTAAATATAACAGTTATTACCCCTATCCTGCCCTAGATGCGGCTGAATATGCTACTAAAATGCAAGCCCTTTTAGAACTTTATCCCTGGGAAATTCAACTAACCCAACTAAACTTACTTGGTAGTCATGATACATCTAGATTAATTACCATTGCTAATGGCGATCAAACCAGTGTAGAATTATGCAGCTTGCTATTATTTACCTTTCCTGGTGCGCCCAGTATTTACTATGGTGATGAAGTAGGTTTACCCGGAGGGAAAGATCCTGATTGTCGTCGTGTTTTTCCGCCAGAATCTAACTGGAATCAGAGTATTTTCAATACTCACAAACAATTAATTTCTCTCCGCAATAATTACCCAGCTTTGCGAATTGGTAACTATCAGATACTCTACGCAGCAGCAACAGTTTACATATTTGCACGAACCTTAGAAAATCAAGAATTAATTATTGCTGTAAATGTGGGAACTGAATCTATAACAGTGAATATAGATTGTAGTAACTTGCAAAATCAGCCCAATCAAGTTTTATTTGGGAATGGAGATATATCATGGAAATGCGATCATCTTTGTTTAACTATTCCCTCCCGTAGTGGCTTAATTTTACATTGATTCCATCTCAGATTCAAAATCTAAAATCCAAAATCTAAAATCTAAAATCTAAAATTGGATAATATTTTTAGGGAAATTGTAGGTAATCTAATAACCGGGGGAATGCTGCGCGGTACTAAGTTCTCGTCGTGAATATTTAGTTATGTACCATCTTTCCCCCAATTTAGATACAATCTATAAACTCAATACAACCCTAAGGTAACTAAAATGACAGTCACTACCACCCCTACCCTTAAACTCCCCGAACTCCTAGCACCCGCTGGTAACTGGGAATGCGCGAAAGCAGCCGTAGAAAATGGTGCAGATGCGATTTATTTTGGTTTAGAAAAATTTAACGCCAGAATGCGGGCTGAAAATTTCACAGCAGCAGATTTACCGGAATTAATGGAATTTCTGCACCTGCGGGGAGTCAAAGGCTATATCACTCTGAATACCCTGATTTTTCCCCAGGAACTAACAGAAGCACAGCAATACCTCAAAACTATCATTTCTGCTGGTGTGGATGCTGTCATCGTTCAGGACGTGGGTATTTGTCGGCTAATTCGTCATCTTTCCCCGGACTTTCCCATACACGCTTCAACCCAGATGACTATAACTAGTGCAGCGGGGGTACAATTCGCTAAATCTTTGGGTTGTCAACTAGTAGTTTTAGCGCGGGAATGTTCAATTTTAGAAATTAATAAAATTCAAGCACAAATATTATCAAAAAATACTGCCTTACCCTTAGAGGTTTTCGTTCACGGTGCTTTGTGCGTCGCATATTCTGGACAATGTTTAACCAGCGAAGCATTAGGAGGACGTTCCGCAAATCGAGGAGAATGCGCTCAAGCTTGCAGAATGCCTTATGATTTAATTACTAATGGGGAAGTTGTGAATTTAGGTAATCGCAAATATTTATTAAGTCCTCAAGATTTAGCAGGTTTGGAAGTTTTACCAGAATTAGTCAAATCTGGAATTACTTCTTTAAAAATTGAAGGACGTTTAAAAGCACCAGAATATGTTGCTAATGTAACTCGCGTTTATCGTCAAGCCTTAAATCAAATTATCAAAACTCACATAGAGACATTTTCTCATAGAGAAAAAGACCAATATGATTTAGAAATGGCATTTTCTCGCGGACTATATACAGGTTGGTTTGAGGGAATTAATAATCAAGAATTAGTACATGGAAGATTTGGTAAAAAACGGGGTGTTTATTTAGGAGAAGTGACTCGGATTAGAAATGCAGAAATAACAGTCAAATTAGCAGCACCCGTTAAACCGGGAGATGGGATTGTTTTTGATTGTGGACACCCAGAAAGGAAAGAAGAAGGGGGAAGAATATATGCAGTTATTAAAAATGGTCAAGATACAATATTAACCTTTGGCAAAAATGATTTAAATTTCCATAGTATCCATATAGGTGATAAAGTTTGGAAAACCAACGATCCAGAATTAGATAAACAAATTCGTCAAAGTTATACCGGAGAAAATCCCCAATTTACCAGACCTATAAATATAGAAGTATATGGAGAAATTGGAGAAAAATTAATAGCTATATGTCGTGATGAATTGAGTAATATTGTTCAGGTAGAATCAGCAATATTCATAGTCGAAGCACATACAAAACCTCTCTCTAAAGAAAGATTAAAAGAACAATTTGGAAGGTTAGGAAACACACCTTTTCATTTAGATACTTTTATAAATCATCTCAACGGTAATATTATGTTACCCGTGAGTGAATTAAACCGAATGCGTCGGGAAATAGTCAGTAAATTAGAAGAATTGAGAAGTAAACCCAAACTTTGGCAATTAAATCATCACGCAAAATGGCAAGATTTAATTATTTCTAAGTCTACTATTTCTAAATCTACAGATGTTTCCGCGTCTCCTACCTTGATTGTTTTAGTCAGAAATATCGCACAATTACAAGCAGTATTAACAGCAAATATCAAAACCATATATTGTGAATTTGAAGATCCACGCAACTATAAAGCAGCAGTAAAAATGGTGCGAGAATCTCAAGCAGAAATCAGCATTTTCGTTACACCACCTCGCATAACCAAACCCGGAGAAACCTGGATTTTAAAACAAGTTCACGCTTCTCAAGCTGATGGTTATTTAATCAGAAATTATGATCAATTAGAATACTTTACCACAGAAAGATGTATTGGTGATTTCTCTCTAAATATTGCTAATCCCTTAACCGCAGATTACTTTAAAAACCGCTTTAATTTAGAAAGATTAACAGCATCTTACGACCTAAATATTAACCAACTTCAACATTTAATTACCAATTATCCAGCGTCAAACTTTGAAGTCACAATACATCAACATATCCCCATGTTTCACATGGAACATTGCGTATTTTGTGCCTTTTTATCTACAGGCACAGATTACACCAATTGCGGTAGACCTTGCGAAACACAAGCAGTTACAATTAGGGACAGGGTGGGTAGTGAACACATTCTCAAAGCAGACGCAGGATGTAGAAATACAGTATATAATAGTACAGCACAAACCGGGGCAGAATATGTACAACGGTTGATAGAATTGGGTTTACAGCACTTCCGCATTGAATTTGTCAACGAAACACCAGAACAAGTACAAAAAACAATACAAAGTTATCAAAAATTACTGCAAGGAGAAATCATTGGTTCCCAACTCTGGAGAGAATTGAAGCTACAAAACCAATTAGGTGTAACTCGTGGTGCATTGGGGATAATGTAGCTAAACTGTGATAAGTAGTATTACAATGCTGATAAACCTTGTTTACTACTTTCTATGTCAAGTCTAATCCCTCAATGTCAGCAATTACAAGCACAAGTTGAATCTATTCTCCAACTTTTACACCAAGAAACAGCTTTACGTTCTCAAGACATTACACCAGTGCAAATTTCCTTAGATAAAGCCATTTCTCCCAAGTTTGAAATTGTCTTTGCTGGTGCTTTTAGTGCGGGTAAATCAATGTTGATTAATGCACTATTAGAGAGAGAATTATTATATAGTGCAGAAGGACACGCAACAGGCACAGAATGTAAAATTGAATATGCACCAGCAGATTCAGAAAGAGTTGTTTTAACCTTTTTGAGTGCAGCAGAAATTCAAGAACAAGCGGTGTTTTTATGTCAACAATTGGGATTTAATACCGTAGAAAATATCAATAAACAAGATGTAATTGATTTATTACATCAAGATTGTACAGCAATTATTCAACAAGAAGGTGGAGAAAGTAAATCAGAACGTGCAAAACAAGCAAAAGCATTGATTTTACTATTAGCAGGATATGTTGCAAACAAAGAAAGAATTAACAGCTTTAATAATGCAACTTATGCAATGGAACAATTTAATTTTACCAACCTCAAAGAAGCCGCAGGATATGCACGCAGAGGTAGTAATAGCGCGGTTTTAAAACGGATTGAATACTATTGTTATCATCCTCTTTTAGAAGATGGTAACGTGATTATAGACACTCCTGGAATTGATGCACCAGTCGAAAAAGATGCAGTATTAACTTATAGAAAAATTCAAGATTCAGAAACCTCAGCAGTAGTTTGTGTTCTCAAACCTGCGTCAGCGGGAGACATGACCAAAGAAGAAACTGAACTGTTAGAAACAATGCGGGAAAATGCAGGGATAAGAGACAGAGTTTTTTATATCTTTAACCGCATTGATGAAACTTGGTACAATAATCAACTCAGACAAAGATTAGAAGATCTAATTAATAGTCAATTTCGAGATAGTAACAGAGTTTATAAAACCAGTGGTTTGTTAGGATTTTACGGAAGTCAACTCAAAAAAACAAGCACACAGGATAGATTTGGATTAGATTCGATTTTTGCAGAAAGTGTTAAAGGTTTAGACGGGAAAGAAGAAACACCACAATTTGTCAATGAATTTAATCGCTACTGCGTTGCTTCAGGTAAACTTTCTCCCAGTCAATTTAGAATTTCTCTCCATGGTTATGAAACTTCTAATCACAACTATGTGAGAATTTTAAGCGAACAGGGAACACCATTAATTAACCAACTCATTCAAGATAGTGGAATTGAAGAATTTCGTACATCAATTACTCGCTATCTCACAGAAGAAAAACGTCCACAGTTATTTAAAAACCTCGCAGATGATTTAGAAGATATTTGTATCAAACTCAAGAACCACTATCAAAGTGTGCAAATTGATTTAGATAGTCAACCGCGAGAAATTGAAAGTATGAAAGAATATGAGTTGCAAAAATTAAATCAGCAACTCCAACAAATTGGCAAAGAATTTAATCAACATATTCATGATCAAGTCAATAAAATTATTAACAATAATTGTCAAGAATTTGAAACAGATTTTCGACAATTACAATCACGCATGGTTCGTCGTCTAGATGAATTACTAAATACCTTTTCCGTTGCAGAAGCTTACCGACGTGCGACTTTAAGTCATCCTAGAAACGCAACTGCACCCTTATTAGCTATTTTAGTAGAGGCTTTTTATTACCTGTCAAATCAGTTGGAAGATATTTTAATAGCATCTTGTCAACAAGTAATTAGTAATCTATTCCAACAATTAATGGCAAAAATTAGACAATCAGAATATTACCGTCAATTATATCGTTTGTTAGGTAATGATGGAGGAATTGAATCACAGATAAAAGAAATAGAAAAACTGATTACTCAAACTTTAGTAAATAGTGCTAGTGTTGAATGCGATCGCTTTGTCAGAGAAAGCCCCAGATTTTATAATGAAGGCACATTTTCTATCTATCAATTTCGACAAGTGTTAGAACAAACTTCCCAAGCGTATGATGCAGAAAGTATAGTTGAGGCTGAACCTGCAATTAGACAATTATTAAAGTTAGATTTTGAACCGAAAGTTTCCCATACTATTCGTCAATCTTTCCGTCAAACTATCAACCAAACTATTAAAACTCAGTTATTACCAATGGGAGAAAAACAAGCAGATGAGATATTACAACAATATCCCCAAGCCCGGGCTTATTTAGAGAAAACATTGCAACAAGAAGCAGGGGAAAAAATTGCCAATAATCAACGTTTGTTAAGTCAAGTTGCGGGAAAAATTGCGGCATATAATACAGCAGTTGCGGGAATTAATGGCTGTTTACAAGCTATGCAGTTATATGAACATTTACTGCCGATAATTGGTGAAGAAGAAGTATAATGTTTTTGGTGAATGCGGGGTTTTTCTGTGTTCACCTAATTTTGATGTTTCGCACAGAGAACAAAGGGTAAGAAAGAAATGGAAGATAATTTTAAAATTATAGATTTTGAACAAAGTGATGTTGTGATTGATTTTGATGGTTATATTTTTAAAGCCAGTCAATTAGATATAGCTTTATCAAAAGTAATCCTAGATAACGGTAGTTTAAAGCACTTAAACCATGAACTAGAACGTATAAAGAGTCGTGTTCTACCATCTGTTAAAAACCCCGATGATTGGATAAATAATGGTGTAGATTGTCAGATTTTAAAACCTAGTAAAAATTGGCAAAAAGGAAAATTAAGAATGAAAGTTTGTCTAGAATTTTGTCCTGACGAACCAGAATCACCCCTTGATGAAGTACGACGTAGATACAACGAAGCTACATCATAAATAAATTAGTCCACGCAGGTGGACTTTGTTTGTGTAGACGCGATTTCTCATCGTCTCAATTGTCTAAATCAGGATTTTATAAAAGGTGAATTTATGTTACAATCAATAATTAATAATATACTTATTAATATAATTAGATAATTAGTGAAGGTGTTGAAAAATAAAAATATAAACACCAAACCACATCCTGTAAATCCTAGATATCTTGATTCAGACAATATAAATCTATGTCAAACAACATCAAAACCAGAATCGAAAAATTCAACAACGGACGCAACCCAGAATTATTAAAATTAAAATACAAGAAACTCGCTACTGATCCATTTTCTTTCTTTCGCGGAACTTGTCATTTATTTTATGAAGACCTTTCTCAAAATTCCGGGATGAATTTAGCACCTCTAACTTGGATTTGTGGAGACCTACATTTAGAAAATTTCGGTAGTTATAAAGGTGACAATCGTTTAGTTTATTTTGATACAGCAGTTTCCGAAGTTATGAGGTACAGTTAGTAATAATAAAGATAATACTGTCATGAAAGCATATTCAGTGGATCTCCGAGAAAAAATAGTTGCAGCCCATATTGAGG
>NZ_JACJPZ010000054.1:0-25543 GCF_014696335.1 Dolichospermum sp. FACHB-1250 | reverse complement strand
GAAATAGTTGATAAAGTTATTTCTGTTGCTCTCGATTTGATGAATCCTCAACATTTAAAAAATTGGTTCACTAATTGTTGTTACTGTACCTCATAACACCGGGAAGTGCTGTAATAGTAAATCGCTGACAATTTGCTGACGCAATTTATCATTCAATTCCGGCTGAATAATCTCCTCAACAAAAATTAAATGTACTCCCTTAGAAGTAATTATCGGTTTAATTACCTGTGGGGGTTTCGCACCAAAGACAGCAGCAGATATTTCTGGCTTTAAATCCCGACGATTTAATACTCCTAAATATCCCCCCTGACGACGTAATTCTATATCTTGAATATATTGGTGAGCTACATCATAAAAACTCATTTCTCCTTCTTTGACTGCATAAAAAAGTTCTATTGCTAGATCTTCATCATTAAATACAACTTCATACATGACCACACCAGCATAATTTAGCTGATTTTCAAAGAAGAAAGGTTCGATTTGATCAGAAAATAAATGTTTGCTTAACTTACCAGTAACCACACCAGTATAGACTATATCTTCAAAATCATCTATAGATAAACTATGTTTTTCTAACCATTTCCAAGTGTCATTAGCACTGGTCAGGTCATTATTTAATCGCAGAAAATCCGCTGCTTTTTGTAATTCTTCAACTTCTACTTTTATCCCTGCTTCTTCCGCAGCAGTTATAATCACTTTTCGGCTGATAATTTGCTCAACTAACTCAGGTATTTTACAGGATAATTTAATTTGTTGTAAAATATCTGATTGGGTAATGGTGATGCTTTCTGACATAATTTGCTCCTTAAATACATAAATTATACCCCACCCTAACCCTCCCCTTAGCAAGGGGAGGGGACTGAATTAATCGTTTCCCCCCTTCTCGTTTCTCGTTCCCAGTCAGAGACTGGGAATGCTACCTAGAGGCTCTGCCTCCATGACCTAGTATTAATGAAGGCAGAGCCTTCCGTAATTCATTCCCATACAGAGTATGGGAACGAGGGAAGGGGGATAATTCGATTTGTTTCTTGTTCCCATACAGAGTATCGGAACGGGAGATAATCAAGCTACATTTTTTACCGAGATAATACCCTCACTACACCAATGCGCTAATAACCATTGGTCAGAATCCTTGTCTAGTGATGGTTTGAGACGGAAAGCAAAAAATTCTTCCCATTCCTCTATACCGTGTCGTGAGACAAATTGTTTCTCAACTTCCTTGAATTTTTCCCAGTTACGTTCCGCTATCGCAGTCAACATTGGGATTAATTCAGTAATTGATATGGAAAGTGTTGCTTCACTCATCTGGGTATCCCTCAAAAATACAAACAGTAATAATACCTGATTTTGTTTTTCGTGTTATTAACTAACTACTATGAATTTTCTACAATTTTACTCCTCCTTGTTGCAATTTTTTAAAGGGGTCAAGTAGAAAATCAATAATTCGTCGCTGACGGACAATTACCTCAGCGGTTGCTGTATCCCCTGGACGCAAAGGAATACATTTATTAGCAGTGGGAATACAACTTTTTTTGAGAGAAATTTCTAAGTTATAAGCGGCTACTTTGCCATTGGCTGTATCTATCTCTATCGTATTAGGAGAAATTTTAATTAACTCTCCTGAGATAATACCATAATCCTGAAACGGATAAGCATCAAATTTGAGCTTTACTGGTAATCCTAACCGCAAAAAACCACTATCTGTAGTTGCCATTTGCGCTCGGATTATTAAGGGTGAATTATCTTGAGCAATTTCGGCCACCATTGTCCCTATTTGCACAACTGAGCCGGGTTTTTGAATTGGTAGTTGAAATAATATCCCATTGACAGAAGCTTTAATTTCTCGCTGTCCTAACTGAAATTTTAAGGCATCAATTTGGCGTTTAGTTTGAGAAATATCTGATTTGAGGGAACTAATATCTGTATCTAAACTTTTCTGCTGTTCGGCAATTTTTAACACTGCTGACTGACCAGAAAGGGTTAAAGTTTGATAGCTTCTTTGCTGTTCTCCCAGTCGCAATTTGGCCTGTTCAATATCGGCATGAGATTGGCGCAAATTTCGCTCATAACTGCTTTGTTGTTCTGCTAAACGTAACTTAGCTTGTTGAATATCTGATTGGCTTTGTGCATATAATTTTTGCTTTTCCTTAGCGATATCTTGCTTTTCTACTAAATTAATTTCTGGAATTACTCCCTGTTGTCTGAGTTGACTATAGCGTTTTACTTCTCGCTGACTACTTAATAAGCTACTCTCTGCTAATTGATTAGTAGTTTGACTATTAGTTAGGGTTTGTCGCGCTTGATTAAGTTGAGATAATCTTTCTTCTTTCTGAAATTGATAGGCATTTTTTAGGGTATTAATATTCTGTTGTGCTTGCTCAATTTGTGCTTGTTTTTCTAATTGTTGAGATTGATTTTGTTGTTGTTGGGTTGCTAAGGAGACAATTAACTGATTTTTAGAGGATTTTAACTGAGAAAGTCGGTTTAATTGTCCTTCCAATTTATCTTGAACTTGACGTAATTCTGATTTGACTAATGCCGATTCTAATAATAATAGAGTTTGTCCGGCTTTGACTGTTTCACCTTCTTTAACTTGAATTTCGGCAACTGTTCCCCCTACAGCCGCATCTAATTTCACGGTTTTATCTTTAGGTTCAATACGTCCTCTTCCTGTACCAGTTTCGTCTACTTTAGATAGCAAAGACCAAGGTAAAACTATGGAGACAATTAAGACTAAAAGATATAATAGTCCTCGCGTCCAAACCTGGGGTAAACTATCAAGTGATTCTTTGGTAATTTCCGACCAATCTTCATTGGTAATTTCTGGTAATTCTGGTGATAAATTATCATCAGATTTTGTGATATTCCCATTTAATGTACTTGTCATGATGCACCTTTTTCTTAGTATGAATTTATTGTAGGTTGGGTTAAAGAAACCCAACTATAATCATTGTTAAATCATTGTTGGGTTTCGCTATGGCTCAACCCAACCTACGTTAGTGTTTGTAATTGCTGTTGATTTAGATAGAAATAATGTCCTTTTTTAGCCATTAATTCTTCATGAGTACCACTTTCAATTAACACACCTCTATCTAGTACCAAAATTAAATCAGCATTTCGCACGGTGGAAAGACGATGGGCAATTATTAAAGTAGTTTTTCCTTTGAGAATTGTGTTAAAATTCTGTTGAATTATCCTTTCTGATTCGGTATCTAGGTGAGAAGTTGCCTCATCTAAAACCAATAATTTGGGATTACCTAATAATGCTCTAGCAATGGCTATTCTCTGTCTTTGTCCACCAGATAATAAACCTCCACCTTCACCAATTTGGCTTTCATAACCCATGGGTAATTTTTTGATAAATTCATCAGCACCAGCCATTTTTGCTGCTGCAATTACTTCTGATAAAGGTATTCCTGGATGTCCTAAACTGATATTTTCTCGAATTGTCCCACCAAATAAAAATGTGTCCTGGTCAACCACACCAATTTGTTGTCGAAAAGAACGCAAGGAAAGACTGGTAATATCTTGTCCGTCAATTAAAACTTTACCGTCTGTGGGGGGATATAAGCCGATAACTAATTTAGAAATGGTGGTTTTTCCTGAGCCACTGCGTCCCACTAAGGCTACCATTTGTCCGGGTTTGATTTCAAAACTGAGGTTTTCTAATATATTAATATCGCTTTCTGGATGATAGCGAAATGTGACGTTTTCAAAGCGAATATGCCCCTGAATTGGTGGTAAATTCTGCCGTGATTGATTTTGTAAGTCTTCTTCTGGTTCTGTGTCTAAAACATCGTTAATTCTTTCTACTGCAATCACAACTTCCTGCAATTCATTCCAGAGGACAATTAACCGTTGGAAGGGATTAATAATATTACCCAGCAGCATATTAAATGCTACTAGTTGTCCCACAGTTAACTGATTATGAATTACTAAATATGCCCCAAACCATAATAAAGCTGTGGTAGCTATTGCTTCAATTGTGTTACTAAAAATTTGTAAACGATTGCCGATAACTTGCCCGGAAAAGTTGGTTTTTATCTCTTTATTTAATAACTCTTCCCAATGCCATCTTACTGTTTGTTCTACTGCTGTGGCTTTGACTGTTCGCACACCAGTTAAAGCTTCTATTAAGTAACTACTTTCTTGGTTAACTGCATTGAATATTTCTCTGGAAATCCTTTGTAAAAAGGGTGTGGCAATTAAGGCTAATAAGGCAAAGGGTGGGACAATTATTAAAGCTAATAATGCCATTTTCCAACTGTACCAAAACATCAAGCCTACATAGATAAAGACGGTGAATAAATCTAGGAGAATTGATAATGCTTCACCCGATAAAAAGCGTTGAATTTTGCGGTTTTCCTGCACACGAGAAATAATATCACCCACATAACGAGTCTCAAAAAAACTCAGGGGTAAACGCAATGCATGACGAATAAAACCGACAATTAATGCTAAGTCTATGCGATTGGCTGTATGATCTAAAAGATATTGCCTTAAACCGGTCATGGCTACCCGAAAAAGGCTAAAAATTAACAATCCTATTCCTACTGTTGTCAGGGTCAGTTCTGACCGTTGCACCACTACCCGATCTAAAATTAATTGGGTAAATAGGGGGGTAATTAAGCCAAATATCTGGATAAATATGGAAGCGATAAATACTTCCAACATGACTAAGGAATGGGGTTTTATTAACTCGAAAAACTGCCAAAAAGGTGTAGATGTCTCTTTCGTTTCTTTGAGCATTGCTGTCGGTTGTAACAACAATGTATAACCAGTCCAGTCGCGGTTAAATTCCTTATGGGTGAGGGTACGTTGACCAATAGCGGGGTCGGCCACAATTACATATTTAGGGGTAATTTCGTAGACAACTATGTAATGTTTGCCTTCCCAGTGAACAATGGCGGGTAATTTTTGCTTTGCTAACTGCTTTAAACTAGCTTTGACGGGTCTAGTCGCAAAACCTAGACTTTCTGCTGCTGTTAATAACCCTCGTAAGGATGCACCATTGCGGTCTACATTGGCAATATCACGGAGACGATTTACACTAAAACGTTTCCCCCAATACCTGGACACCATGACTAAACAAGCTGCTCCACAGTCAGAACCACTCTGTTGAGCAAAGAATGGATAGCGTCCTGTCACTCTTTGCCATAAATGCCCCACCCGTTGTCTGGGACTGGGAAAATAGGCTTTATTAATTTTTGATTCTTTTGATTGTGAGGTTAGATAAGGGGTTGAATCTGAATTTGAATTGTCGTTCTCTGGTGGGTTTGGTTTGAGCGGTGTATAATCTGCTTGTATAATCTGCGTTTCTGGGGAGTATGCTTTCTGCCATAAATGTTCTCGAATTTGGGGATACTTGGCTATTAATGGCAATAGTAACTTTTCTGGCAAGAAGTATAACTGTAAATTTGCTGAAGCTCTGGCTGCATAAGGTGGAAATTGAGATTGGGTAAATAAGGTAAATTCACCGAAGGATGCTCCAGGTTCTAGGGTAGTAATTAATTCGTCGTTATCATCTAATAGTCTGACTTTGCCTGTAAGTATGATGTAAATGCCCGGTTCAACATTCTTTCCTGTCCAGAATTTGCCGACTTTAGGGTTGATAGGTTGAAGTTCAGGAAGATAGTGATAAAATTCTTCTGCGGTCAGTGAATACCCCAAGGTATTGTTGATTTGTTCCAGAGATACTAATTGAGCGGAGATATTGTGCGCCATAAATGTCTGAATCCTTTACTGCTTTGTGAAAATTAATAGGTATAATTTCGGAGGAATCGGCGGTATTTGCTTTTTTGAGGTCAGCAATGGCTATTTTGGGTTCTGCGGCTGATTTTGGGCTATTTTGTTCGTTATGGCTGGATTTTGTCCGAGTGGATAAGCCCATTTGTTTGAAAATTCGCTTAAAATGGCGATCGCTCACTTTAAAGCTAAATTCTTGGTAGAGATGTTTCTGCAAGCGATTTAATGTCCAGTGTTGATAAATATAACCATAATCACGAGGATTACTGTATAATAATTCTTTTAAACGTTGTAAATACTCATCACTAACTGATTTAGGGCGACCAATCCGACTATCTTGCCATTGATGCGCCATTCCCTGACGAGCTATGTGTATCCAATGTCTAGCAGTTGCGGGACAACACCCCAAAATTTGACAAATTTCTGCTTGAGTTATCCCCTCGTCCGCTAGTAACATAATTTGAATCCGTTGACGCTGGGATTGAGAGCAGTTTTCTTGTAATGATTTTAACAGCATCTGCCGTTGAAAATCTGATAAAAAGCTACCTAAAGAATTGTCTCCCAGACTATTACTACTTGTACCACTTGTCCATTGATATTGCATAAATGGTTCAAAATTGTCAAAATAAAAGCCAGCAGCCATCTTATCTCTTTTAAAATGAGACTTTTTTGTATTTTAAGGTAACAAGTGAATTATAATACTAGCAATTTATAAAATATTTACATATTTACACTATTCTCGTTCCCAGTCGGAGACTGGGAATGGTATTCTTTTGGCTCTGCTTCCAGAACTTAGTATGAATTAGGACTTACGTAAAATATCTAGAGAAACCTTCTTTTCTTCTGGGAGTTTTCAAGCAAAAAACTTTTCTACACAACGCACAAACATTTCCACACCTATAGGTAAAGCGGTTTCATCAAAATCAAATCGGGGATGATGATGAGGATAATCTAATTTTTTCTCTGCATTTGCAGAACCCAGAAAAAAGTAACAACCAGGAACTTCTTGTAAGAAAAATGACATATCTTCCCCGCCCATGGTTTGACATTCACTGAATACACCAATGGGGATTTCTATCACTTCCTGGGCTACTGAACGCACTAATGCAGCTATGTCTGCATCATTGATCACAGGTGGATAAAGATGGATATAATCTAAGTCATAATTTGCACCGTGACTTTGACAAATTCCCGCAATAATTTTTTCTATGCGTTCTTTAAAAAAACCTGCTAAATCAGGATTAAAATACCTCACGGTTCCGCCCATTTTTGCGGTATCAGCAATGACATTAACTGCCGTCCCTGCGTGTAGTTCTCCTACTGTCACAACTGCCGAATCAAGGGGGTTAATATTACGGGAGACAATGGTTTGTAAAGCACTGACTATTTGCGCCGCTACCACTAAAGAATCTACGGTTTGATGGGGAATTGCTCCATGTCCACCTTTACCGAAAATGGTACAGCGGAACAATTCCACAGCGGCCATTAATGCCCCAGGGCGGACTCCCACTGTCCCTAAAGGCAGATTATTCCATAAATGTAAACCGATGATAGCATCAACATTAGGGTTATTCAGTACACCTGCTGCTATCATGGGTTTTGCGCCACCTGGACCTTCTTCTGCGGGTTGGAAGATAATTTTTACAGTTCCGTTCAATTCTTGACGGTGCTGATGGAGATAATAGGCTGTACCGAGAGCGATCGCTGTATGTCCATCATGTCCACAAGCGTGCATTATCCCCTCCCGTTGAGAACAATAGGGAACTTCATTGAGTTCTTGAATAGGTAAAGCATCCATATCAGCCCGAATTGCTAATACTTTACCAGAGGCAGATTTTTCCCCTTTAATAATAGCCACAATTCCCGTTTGAGCAATTCCCACTTGATGTTCAATTCCCCAATTTTGCAACTTTTGGGAAATAAATTCAGCGGTGATTTTTTCCTGAAAACCTAATTCTGGTTTTTGGTGAATTTGTCGTCTCCACTCGACTAATTGCGGTTGTAAAGCCCGAATTTCTAACCGCACATTTTTGAGATTTACTGTTGAAGCCAGAGGAAATGTAGAAACCATATTATTACCTAAAAGCTAAAACTTGAAAATTTAATATCCCCAACTTCTTTAAGAAGTCGGGTATTTCTTTGTTGAGAAATTATTGAGGATTGGCATATAATGTTTCCCAATCCAAACCAGCAGCAATTTCGGCAAGTTTTTCTAAATCTTGGGGATTTTCGACATAGGGAACACAACCTAAAACTGGTATATTTGTCAATGATTGAATTAACCTGACTGGAGTTAAATCAGCAATTTCTTCCTCCTGTCGCGGTTGGATACAATTAAGAACAATACCACGGAGGGCGATTTTAGTTTGTCTAGCTAATGCTACATTAGCAACGGCATTTGCGATCGCTCCCAATCTCACAGGTACAACCAAAATTGTCGGTAATCGCCATTCTCCTGCTAAATCAGCTACTGTTAACTCATCAGTAACCGGTGAACCTAAACCCCCCAAAGATTCAATCAATACCAGATCACGTTGTTTTTGTAAAGCTAACAAAGTTCGCCAAACTATGGCCAAATCAACTTGGCGATTTTCCTTAGCAGCGGCTATAGGTGGGGCTAAAGGTGCTTGAAAATACAAAGGTGTAATTTCTGCTGGCGACTGTTCAAGACTAAACAGAGTTTGATACAGTTCCCTATCTCCCATACCCGATTGAATTGGCTTCATAATCCCCAAACTGCGCTGAGGATAATATTTTTGCCAATAAGCGGCTAAAGCCGTTGTGACAACAGTTTTACCCGCTTCTGTATCAGTTCCCGTAATCAGTAAAGTTTTCAACAATGTTTTTTGCTAGAAATGATGACTTAATGCGTAAAAAAGTAGGCTGAAAACCCTGTCATTGCGTAGGGGTAATTCATGAATTACCCCTACTTGCTGTTTTGGGTCAGTTCTGAGGTTCTTTTCATAATTTAGCGTTAATTAGTCCCATTAAATTCTGATGTGGGGGTTTCTATTGGGGTGGGGGTTTCTATTGGGGTGGGGGTTTCTATTGGGGTGGGGGTTTCTATTGGGGTGGGGCTTTCCGTCGGGGTGGAGGTTTGCGTCGGGGTGGGGGTTTCTATTGGGGTGGGGGTTTGCGTCGGGGTGGAGGTTTGCGTCGGGGTAGGGGTTTCCAGAGGCTTTGGTGGTTCTAAAGCCACGTTTAAGCTATAACTAGCCTGGGACTCTTCACTAGATAAACCCAATTGAATAATATATCTGCCACTATCAGGCAATATTCCCTCATGGGAAGTAGATTGTTGATATTGAGTATTAATTATTTCACCATTAGGATTAAAAATCCTCATGACAATACCACTATCTTTATTTACAGATACAGTTAATTTTTCCCCAGCTTTAGCCTCCAAAGTATATTGAATTAAATCATTTTTCCTGATAATTCCCTCCAATTCTGCCGTATTAGACTTGTCTAATTTGAGACGTTGGCGAATAATAACAGGTTCACTATTGGTATCTGTAGATCTAGGGCTTGGTGTTAATTTGTTACCACTGGGAATAACGGGTGAAGGAAAGGATTGTGGCGTTGTTGTAATTTCCGGCGCAGAACGAGGCTGTTTTTTAAGTGAATTTACAAATGTCCAAGAACCAAATCCCGCTAAAATAATCACAATAAAACCAATTACTCCCAACACCAAAGGATGATCTAAAATAGACGCACTTTGACTAGAAGCCGAAATTTCTGGCTGTTTAGGTATTTTTGATCTCGGTTCAGGACGATTACCGACAGCGATAGTTCGTAGGTAAGATAGATTATTAGGGGCGGGTACGTTCCCATGGTCTACATTTAGCAGTGCTTGAGTAACATCAGTAGCACTTTGATAACGGTCTCCCGGCTTATGAGACAACATTCGCTGGAGAATCTCAGCAAATCCTGGTGTCACATTCACCCATATTTGCCAATTCCATCTCAGTTGTTGTTCATCAAATAAATCCCCTGGTTCTTTCCCAGTCAACAAAACTATGGCCGTCACAGCCAACGCATATAAATCACTACTAGGATATACCCTACCCGTTTGCATTTGCTCACTAGGCGCGTAACCTAATTTTCCCACAGTTGTCACCGAACTAGGGCTGGAAGACTGTAATTTAGTAGCTAATTCCTTGACTACGCCAAAGTCAATTAATACAGGTAAAGAATCGCTTTCCCGTAAAATAACGTTCTCTGGAGAGATGTCACGATGAATAATTCCTTGACCGTGAATGTAGCTGAGAACAGGCAACAAAAAGCGTAGTAAATGTAATACTTCTACCTCTGTAAAAGCTGTCCCAAGCTTTTGGCGTTCGTTCAATAAATGGCGGTAAGTTTTACCAACTACGAAATCTTGCACCAAAAACAATCTTTCATTTTGGGCAAATTTCTCTCGAAACTTGGGAACTTGTGGATGCTGTATTTGATACAATATAGCAGCCTCGCGCTCAAATAACTCTTGTTCCTTTCCACCAGCAGATGTTCCCATAACTGGAGCAATTAACTCTTTGAGGACACAAAGCTCACTAAAGCGCCTTTGGTCTTCTGCTAGATAGGTTCTACCAAATCCCCCTTGTCCAATAATATGGATAATGTGGTAACGATTTTGGAGAATAGTACCAACTGTAATCGGTGATTGCATGGTCTATTAATTGAATATAATAGCTACTGACTTAGAATTTAGCCAAAATATCATCCATCCACAATAGGACTTCAAGTGTCTCAATTGTGGCTTTTTGTAAATTTCCTCAGCTAACCTGCCTAAAAGAAAGTGTATACTAGAAATGAGTCTTGCATTATTCTATTCTTGTATTCTGCCTTTAGTCAGGATGCGTCCAACATAGTAGCAGCTATAATTGGGGGTGACAAAATCAACCATTATAGCAGCAACAGTCAAAATGGCTGTTTAATCCTTAAATGATATGGTTTTTCGGCGACCAGCTAATTTTGCTAGGTTTTTCTGATTTATAACATAAATATTTAATCTTCAATTTACTAGTTCATTAATTGGTAACAAGTATCATAAAATAATTGTTTGCACATTCGTTGCTTTTAATGATAGCTGTTGTACCACCCTAGAGCTAACGTGAAGATCACTATTATTTGTTTGTTTACTCCATTTCAGTTAAATTTGCTCAATCTCTAATGATACTATGAATGTACTTCGAGAATCTGCTGTGCTGAGTTCTGCAACTTTACCAGTCCAACCAATGACAACCGGACTACCCGACAATAATCGCTTGCGATTGTTTTCTGGTTCTGCTAACATGGCATTATCCCAAGAAGTGGCTCGTTACCTGGGAATGGACTTGGGTCCGATGATTCGCAAAAGATTTGCGGACGGAGAACTGTATGTTCAAATCCAAGAATCAATTCGCGGTTGTGATGTCTATTTAATTCAGCCATGTTGTCAACCCGTTAATGACCATTTAATGGAATTACTAATTATGATAGATGCCTGTCGTCGAGCTTCTGCACGACAGATAACAGCAGTAATTCCCTATTATGGTTATGCTCGCGCTGACAGAAAAACCGCCGGAAGAGAATCAATCACTGCTAAGTTAGTCGCTAACTTGATCACAGAGGCTGGTACTAATCGAGTTCTGGCTATGGATTTACACGCAGCGCAAATACAGGGTTATTTCGATATCCCCTTTGATCATGTCTATGGTTCACCAGTAATTCTGGATTATCTCATTAGCAAAGAACTACAGGATATTGTTGTTGTTTCCCCGGACGTGGGTGGAGTAGCACGGGCCAGAGCATTTGCCAAAAAGTTAAATGATGCACCACTGGCAATTATTGACAAACGCCGTCAGGCTCATAATGTCGCCGAAGTATTAAATATTATTGGTGATGTTAAAGGTAAAACCGCTATATTAGTAGATGACATGATTGATACTGGTGGTACGATTACTGAAGGAGCTAAGTTACTGCGTCAAGAAGGAGCAAGTCAGGTATATGCCTGTGCTACTCATGCTGTGTTTTCTCCACCAGCAATTGAGAGGTTATCCAGTGGGGTATTTGAGGAAGTCATAGTCACTAACACTATTCCCATTCCTGAAAACAACCGCTTCCCCCAATTAGTTACGCTTTCAGTCGCTAATCTACTTGGAGAAGCAATTTGGCGCATTCACGAAGATACCTCACTCAGTAGTTTATTCCGTTAATCAACAAATAAATATAAATATCAATTTATGAAGGATGAAACGGTTCGTTCTTCATTTTTTGTATCTCGCTAGTATTTCTAATATAGCAGTGCTTTGGTTAAATGTTACGTTACGGAAATAGGTTCAGATTGGGTGGTTGGTTTATGCAATCCTAGGTTAAACATGATGTATTTATTGCTGCTATTGCTGATGTGGATATTACTGTGATAATTAGTAGGCGATCGCGGGCTGGAAGTATTGATATTCAAGATGCTATAATGGTATACCAGCAGTTAAAAAATGATCTCCAATCTGAATATTATTAGCTTTTGGCTTACTGTTGATTAACCCTCACGACCACTCTTCAAGCTAAACCATGGTCTTGATATTTATTATCAAAATAATAATATTTGTGGCAATTACGCTATAATTATTAAAGGTTCGTTACAGAACTGGCAAAGTATCCCCACTTCTGTTAAAAGACCCCAGCCCAAGACTTCTTCTAAAAACCCTCAAGTTTACCACAACCATCTATGACGCTCCCAATTCGTAACGTCGCCATTATCGCCCACGTTGACCATGGTAAGACCACCCTAGTTGATGCTCTCCTCAAACAGTCCGGCATTTTCCGCGAAGGCGAAGACGTTCCGGATTGTGTCATGGACTCGAACGCTTTGGAGCGGGAACGAGGCATTACTATTCTTTCTAAAAATACAGCGGTTCGCTACAAAGAAACTCTCATCAATATTGTTGATACCCCTGGACACGCTGACTTCGGCGGGGAGGTAGAGCGGGTACTCGGTATGGTGGACGGTTGTTTGCTCATTGTTGATGCCAATGAAGGTCCAATGCCCCAAACCCGCTTTGTACTTAAAAAAGCTTTGGAAAAAGGTCTGCGGCCTATTGTCGTGATTAACAAAATTGATCGCGGACAAGCTGACCCCCACGTTGCTGTTGACAAGGTTTTGGATCTGTTCTTAGAATTAGGGGCGGATGAAGACCAATGTGACTTTAAATACCTATTTGCCTCCGGGATGGCAGGTTTCGCTAAAGAAAGTTTAGAAGCGGAATCAGTAGATATGCAGCCTCTATTTGATGCGGTTCTCCGCCATGTCCCCGCACCTGTGGGAGACCCTAATAAACCTCTGCAACTGCAAGTTACTACTCTCGATTATTCTGAATATTTAGGACGAATTGTCATTGGTAAAATCCACAATGGTACTATCCGCGCCGGACAACAAGCGGCTCTAGTAACAGAAAGTGGTAATATTGTCAAGGGTAAAATTACCAAATTAATGGGATTTGAAGGTTTAAGACGGGTAGATATGGAAGAAGCTACCCCAGGTTATATTGTAGCAGTTGCTGGTTTTGCTGATGCTTACATCGGTGAAACTATTACAGATCCTAATGAACCCCTGGCTTTACCCTTAATTAAGGTAGATGAACCAACTTTACAAATGACCTTCTGGGTGAATGATTCCCCTTTTGCAGGTCAAGAGGGTAAACTGGTAACATCTCGCCAAATACGCGATCGCTTATTCCGGGAATTAGAAACTAATGTGGCATTGCGCGTTGAAGAAACGGACTCTCCTGATAAATTTTTAGTTTCCGGTCGTGGTGAATTACACTTAGGGATATTAATAGAAACCATGCGCCGTGAGGGTTTTGAATTTCAAGTATCTCAGCCGCAGGTAATTTATCGTACAGTTAACGGTCAGCCTTGCGAACCTTTTGAACTTCTGGCTTTAGACGTTCCCGCCGATGCTGTTGGTAGCTGTATCGAACGGTTGGGACAACGAAAAGCGGAAATGCAAGATATGCAGCCCGGAGGTGGAGACCGCACCCAATTAGAATTTATCGTTCCTGCCCGTGGTTTAATTGGTTTCCGAGGTGAATTCATGCGAATGACTCGCGGTGAAGGTATCATGAACCATAGCTTCCTTGATTATCGTCCACTTTCTGGCGATATTGAAGCCCGCAACAAAGGCGTTTTAATCTCCTTTGAAGAAGGTGTTTCTACCTTCTACGCCATGAAAAACTGTGAAGATAGAGGCGCATTCTTTATCAGTCCTGGAACTAAGGTTTACAGAGGTATGATTATTGGTGAACATAATCGTCCCCAAGACCTAGAATTGAACGTTTGTAAAACCAAGCAGTTAACTAACCATCGCGCGGCGGGTGGTGATGAACTTGTGCAGTTACAAGCACCCATAGATATGAGTTTGGAACGAGCGTTAGAATACATTGCTCAAGATGAATTGGTCGAGGTAACACCGGAATCTATTCGTCTCCGCAAAATGTCCAAGAAATTGGTCAAACGCTAATATCTGTAGGGGTGGGGTTTTCCCACCCTGATTTATTAATCTGCGTTGATTCAGAAAGATAACTTTTTCAAATATCCATTTTTATAAAATTTCCACTTTTGCAATAGTCAGTTGCTATTCTCAATAATCTTGAGAATATTATCAATAATTTTACGGAAATAGGTTTTTTCAGCCATTGATATTGACATTTTTTTCTGCTATTATTTAGTTATGATCCAAAGGGGTTATATTTTTATTTTTTTTTATTTTTTAATCTGACTCTGTGTATGGAGCATTTTAAATGTATTTTATATAACTATTCCAGACACAGAGAAAAGAGGTTAAAAGGTTAAATTAAATATTTAAATCCTTTAAAGCTAAACGAATTTGCTCTAAGCGGGTGCGGTTGACACCAAAATCAGAATCTCCAACACGAGATGAGGAACGGATATGAATTACCGACTCATTGCTAGGGAAATAAAACTCTAGATCATCAACAAATTTGAAAATGCGGCTTTTAGAAATAGCATGAATATAATTATCTGCTTGTTCTATAACTTCTGTGCGGGGAACAACAGTGAGAACTTTTAGCAAGGTTTCTCTAGCTTGATCTCGCGCTACATGATAAGTAATGGGTTGAATACTGTGTTTAGTATCAGCATTTTGACTAACAACACAGTTAGGAGAAGTTGGACAAGGTTTCAAAGAACCTGACTCCACTCCCAAGCTAGAAGCCCAACTAGTCCCAGGAACTATTAAAATCATCATCAGAGCTAGAAATAGCGAAAAAATAATATTTTGTAGTCGGTTGATAGTTGTTAAATTGGACATTATTTGTTTGATGTTATATGCTGCAACTTCAGCTATTTTATTAGCTTGAGATACATTTTGGCAAGTTAGGCAAATTTGAATTTTCACGATTTTACTAGCTTTGGTATGTATTATCTCGCTTTTTTCAATAAGGCACAGCAGGAGTTTATCACGGATCTAGTTGCAGATAATATAAGTGTATTTGGGTGGAAATATGAATATTTTTTCATATATACGGTGACAAAAAAGATGATATAAGTTTAATTAAAGCACCATTGGAGTTTTACGAAAAACTCATAAGTTTTTTAAATATTTTTTTTAAAAAAAATCCCACTATCATGTTTATCGAGAATATAGCTAGGTCATTCTCAATAATATTGAGAATACTATCAATAATTGAACGAAGTTACTAGGGTATTGACCTCTTGACTTTTTATGCTATTATTGAGGTGTAAAATCCGAGGGTTTTTTATATCTAAAATTAACCTTGGATATTCGTTTGTCCTAATTCTGATCCTCACTTGAGTTCGTCCATGGATACGCTTGTAATATCTTTAATGTAGGGGTGAGCAATTGCCCCTACATTCCTAAGAACGTTTCTACAATTGTGAGTTATTTCACAGCAACTAATTCCTTATTAAAGAAAGCTTGTAAAACTGTTGCTGCAATTTGGTCACCAGTCAAGCCTAATTCTGTGTAAGATTGGTCAGGTGTGGCATGATCTACCAAAATATCAGGTACACCAATTCGTTTGACAGGAACTAGAATATCAGCATCAAGTAAAACTTCAGCTACCGCAGAACCAAAACCACCCATTAAACAACCTTCTTCCAAAGTGACAACCCGGCCAATTTGTTTAGCCAATGGTAAAATCAAATCGGTATCTAAAGGCTTGACAAAACGGGCATTAATTACAGTAGCTTCAATCCCATGTTCGCTGAGAATTTGGGCAGCTTGCATTCCTGGGTAGACCATTGTACCATAGCCGACGATTAAAACATCGTCACCTTGACGGATAATTTCCCCCTTACCGATTTCCAAAGCTTCCCAACCTTCTTCCATTAAAGGGACACCGTGACCATTACCACGGGGAAAGCGCATAGAAATAGGTCCATCTGTGTAGTTAATGCCAGTAACCACCATCCGTTGTAATTCTGCTTCGTCCTTGGGAGCCATTACCACCATATTGGGAATACAACGTAGATAAGCAATATCATACATACCTTGGTGGGTCGGACCATCAGCACCAACAATACCTGCCCGATCTAAACAGAAGAATACGGGTAGGTTTTGAATACAAACATCGTGAATAATTTGGTCATAAGCACGTTGTAAGAAAGTGGAATAGATAGCAGCGACAGGACGCATACCTTCACAAGCTAAACCTGCGGCTAAAGTCACAGCGTGTTGTTCCGCAATTCCTACATCAATATACTGATGAGGTAGTTTAGCTTGTAGTTTATCTAAACCCGTACCAGTAGCCATTGCAGCTGTGATACCGACGATTTGGGGATTTTGTTCCGCCAATTTAACTAGGGTGTGAGAAAAGACCTTAGCGTAAGCAGGAGGTTTAGGTTTACTAGAAGGAATTGCTTTACCAGTAGCCAAATTAAAGGGAGTTTGGGCATGATATCCTACTTGGTCCTTTTCCGCTATTTCATAGCCTTTACCCTTAGTTGTGACTACGTGAACCAAAACAGGACCAGTAATTTGATGTGCTTGTTGGAATGTAGTAATTAACTCCTCTAAATTATGTCCGTCAATTGGACCCATATAGGTAAAACCCAATTCTTCAAAAACCGCACCTACTTTAGGAACTGCTAAACGCTTCATTCCTTCTTTAATGCGTTCTAGTTCTGGGGAAAGAGACTCACCCACAAAAGGAAGATGTTTTAACTGTTCTTCAATACCATCTGAGAGAAACTGTACTGGTGGACTCAGACGCATTTTATTGAGATAACGAGGAATTGCACCTACATTGGGAGAAATAGACATCTCATTGTCGTTAAGAACCACCAGGAGATTAGTTTTTGGCAGGTGACCAGCGTGGTTAATAGCTTCTAAAGCCATACCTCCAGTTAAAGCACCGTCACCAATGACAGCAACGGCTTTAAATTTTTCCCCTTTCAAGTCACGGGCTAAAGCCATACCCAAGGCAGCGGAAATACTTGTAGAAGCGTGTCCTGCACCAAAATGATCAAATTTATTCTCGCAGCGTTTAAGATAACCTGCAACGCCGTCTTTTTGGCGGAGAGTGTCGAAGTTGCTGTAGCGTCCGGTGATTAGTTTGTGAGGATAAGCTTGATGACCGACATCCCATATTACCTTATCCCGGTCTAAATCTAAGGTTTGGTAAAGCCCTAGTGTTAATTCTACCACACCCAAACCAGGACCCAAATGCCCGCCAAAGGCGGCTACGGTTTGTAAATGCTTCTCACGAATTTGACGAGCAATTTGTTCTAACTGTCGAATTGACAAACCATGCAACTGGTTAGGATGGGTGATTTCACTCAAGTGCATATTATCAGCTTTTCCTCTCTAACTCTTCTTTTGGCATAATTTTATTATCCCACTTCCGGTGGCCTCTAAAATCTGACGTGATGACAACGGGTACGACAGGACTCGAACCTGTGACCGTCCGCTTAGAAGGCGGATGCTCTATCCAACTGAGCTACGTACCCATGAAGCCTTCACCATTATATCTAATATTCTCCAAATAGGCAAGAGGAAATTTAAAATTTCCTGATTCCAGTCAGAAGATGCAAGTGATTGGTGAGTTGAGGTACACTAGGAAACAAAATAGATCCGATATTCAGATATATTGTGATGTTAAGGAGTAATTGCCTATGAATATAATATAAATTAAATGCAACTCCCGAATTTTACTCTGGTTTTGTATCCAGGTTAATGGCAAATTATCTTTCTCAAATAATTAAGTAATTATACCCTATGGTAATGCTCTAAAGAAAACTACATATTCTTTATCAACAAAGCCCTTGTGAGGAGTATTCTAAGTGTTTATTGGCGTGTGATTCCGGTCCATAGTTCTAGAATACGAAGTATCATTGAGTATTCAACGCCAAGACCGTGGACGCAAACAAACTTAACAAATTTTGGTGTCTACCGTGAGAAAACTAACAGATTCTGACAAACAAGAAATTCTCAAGTTATATCGAGAAAGTGCGGAAACAACTTCCACTTTAGCAGAACGCTATGGTGTGAGCAATTCCACAATTAGCAGACTGCTCAAAAGTACTTTACCAGAAGAGGAATACGAATATCTCGTATCTTTAAAACGCGCTGCTAGAACCCCTGAGGGTAGAGCGCAGGTAAGTTATGATCAGTTACCGCTGTTGAACCAACCACTATTGCTATTAGAAGCGTCTACCGGCTTGAGCAGTGGTGAGGAGTTATCAACGCCAGAACCGGAAAAGCTGATCATAGCAGCAAAAGTAGATGGTGATCCTGATTTTCCTGAAGATATTCCGGCTAATAGGCGGGTAAAAACACGCTCCTCAGCGGTGGAACAACCCCAGCCTCCGGTCATAAAAGAATCTCCAGTTATCAAGGAACTGGAAATTGTCAGACATAAGCCCACAGAAACGCCAATTATTCCCAAACCTAAGTTGGAGGTGCAAACTCGACGTTCACAGCCAAGTCTGTTTGCGGAAATTTTGGATGAAGATTTGCTGGATGAACCTGATGATTTAGATGATGATGATTTAGATGATGATTTGTATGATGATGAGGAGGACTTTGAGGACGAGGACTATGAAGCTCCCAAACCTCTGGTTACTAGACGGAAAAATGGAGAAGCATCTGTTCAAGTTTTACCATTGTCAGTTGCCCATTTACCAAAAACCTGCTATTTAGTAATTGACCGCTCTGCGGAATTAATTACCCGGCCACTCAAGGATTTTGGTGATTTAGGTCTCATTCCCAGTCTGGAAAATCAACAGAAAACTCTGCCCATTTTTGATAATCATAGAGTAGCTAAACGCTTTTCGACAAAGCGCGATCGCGTTATCAAAGTTCCTGACAGTCAAGTTCTTCATAAGGCTAGTAACCATCTACAAGCCAAGGGAATTACGCGACTGTTAATTGATGGTCAGGTTTACTCATTGTCCTTAGTTTAAAGACAATGGTGATATTTGCTGGTTGGAGTAGTTTTCTACTCTAACCGCTGCTTTATAAAATTGCCGCAAAACGATTAGATAAATCAATAATATCCTGTTGGCGAGCAATTTTTTCAACCCATTCCGGGGGAATATTTTCTATACCGTAATAAATTCCCGCTAACCCACCAGTCACTGCAGCCGTAGTATCTGTATCTCCCCCTAAATTAACAGCTTTGAGAACTGACTCAGTGTAAGATGAGCTAGTTAATAAACACCAAATAGATGCTTCTAGAGTATCAATTACATAACCGCCTGAATTAATTTGGTTATCAGGTAATTCGGCAATTTTACCGCGTTGATCTAAAATGGTAATTTATGTCAATGATCAGGCTGGCCTCTGATCATGTTATTATTAAAATAATATTCATAATTCCGACCAAATTCAAGTAGTTTAATTAGCCCAATAAGTGCTATTAATTGCCTAATTTCGGTTTCATCTACCGCTTTATTCAGAAACGTATCTACCGTAATGGTTAACTCTGCTGCTTCTTTTGTTACTAACCGTAAACCTTCTAAAGTAGAAGGTATCAAAGAAAATAGTAACTTTTTGCGTGAACCCGTGGCAACTGAAATCCTTCAGGATACCACCCACTTTAGTGAAGACGCAATTCAGATTCTCAAGTTCCATGGTTCTTATCAACAAGATAACCGTGATAACCGCGTCAAGGGACAGGAAAAAGATTACCAAATGATGCTGCGGACAAAAAGTCCCGGTGGGTTAATACCACCACAGCTATATTTAGCCTTGGATAAACTGGCTGATGAATATGGTAATCATACCCTCAGAGCCACTACTCGCCAAGGTTTTCAATTACATGGTATCTTAAAAAAGAACCTGAAAACGGCGATCGCTACAATTATCCAGAATCTTGGTTCAACTTTGGGTGCTTGTGGTGACATTAACCGCAATGTTATGGCTCCTCCAGCCCCCTTTAAAAATCGCTCAGAATACCAATATGCTTGGGAATATGCCCAAAATATCGCTGATTTGCTTTCTCCCCAAACTGGCGCTTATTATGAGATTTGGTTAGATGGGGAAAAAGCCATTAGCGCCGAAGAACATCCAGATGTCAAAGCAGCGCGACAAAGTAACGGTAATGGTACTATTTTTCATGATTCCGTAGAACCTATCTATGGAACTCATTATATGCCCCGGAAATTTAAAGTTTGCGTGACGGTTCCTGGGGATAATTCCGTTGATTTATATTCCCAAGATTTGACCTTGGTAGTAATTACCAATAAAAAAGGTGCATTAGCAGGATTTAATATCTTCGCTGGTGGTGGTTTGGGTAGAACCCATAACAAAGAGGAAACCTTTGCCAGAATTGCTGATCCCATTGGCTACGTAGGCAAAAATGATGTATATAATCTGGTGAAAGCTATAATTGCTACACAGCGAGATTATGGTGATCGCACGGACAGACGACACGCAAGACTAAAATACTTAATTAATGATTGGGGTGTAGATAAATTCCGCACCAAGGTAGAAGAATACTTTGGTAAACCTCTCGAACCGTTTAAACCTCTAATCCAGTTTAAATATAAAGACTTTCTCGGCTGGAATGAACAGGGAGATGGTAAGCTCTTTGTAGGTATTTCCATTGATAACGGGCGTGTAAAAGATGATGAGACATTGCAACTCAAAACCGCTTTGCGGACAATTGTTGAACAATTTAATCTCCCCATTCGCTTAACAGGTAATCAAAACCTGATTTTTTACGATATTGCACCGGAGCATAAGGAAGCCATTCAAGAGATTCTCGACAACTGCGGCGTTGTAGCAGATCCCAACCAAATAGCAGCATTAACACGCTATGCTATGGCTTGTCCGGCTTTACCTACCTGCGGTTTAGCAATTACAGAATCAGAACGAGCCATTCCCGAAATTTTAACAAGAATCCGGGCTTTATTAGATCAACTGGGTTTACAAAAAGACCATTTTGTGGTCAGGATGACTGGATGCCCTAATGGTTGCGCTCGTCCTTATATGGCAGAATTAGGTTTTGTGGGTAGTGGTGTGGAATCTTATCAAGTGTGGTTAGGTGGTTCACCAAATCAAACTCGTTTAGCCCAACCTTTTGTGGAAAAACTGCATCACAATGATATTGAAAGTTTCCTAGAACCGATTTTTGTTTTCTTTAAAAAATCCCGCACACCCAAAGAAAGTTTTGGCGATTTTTGTGACAGAATGGGTTTTGATGCCATTAGGGAATTTGTGGCTAATTACACACCAGGAGATCCTACTAGCAGCGGTAAATCACGTCATAGGGTAAGTCTACGGGATGATTTTTATCAGCAACTCAAGGAAACTGCTGAAAAACAATCGCGGCCGATGACTGATTTAGTACATGAGGCTTTGGAGAAGTATTTCCAAGATTCATAAGTAGATAAGTAGATATTCTCACGCAAAGACGCAAATTTTTTGCGTGGGATTAGATTAATGATGGTATGGTTTTTATTGCAGAGATGCTAAGATTCACCAGGAAGGAAAGATATATGCAAAAACTCTTAATTACGGGTGTTAGCGGTTTTCTAGGTTGGCATCTTTGCCAATTAGCAAAACGAGAATGGGAAGTTTATGGTACATATTATAGCCATTTTTTAGAAATACCTGATATCAAAATGGTGAAGGTGAATTTGACTAACTTCCAGGAATTAAAGGGCTTATTTAATCATATCAAACCCGATGCAGTAATTCACGCAGCAGCCCAATCTCAACCTAATTATTGTCAAATAAATCCCCAGGAATCCTATAATATCAATGTTACGGCATCTTGTGATCTGGCTGGACTTTGTGCGGATAATTCTTTACCTTTTGCTTTTACCTCTACTGACTTGGTTTTTGATGGTTTAAATGCACCTTATAGAGAAATAGATTCAGTATCTCCGGTAAATATTTACGGTGAGCAAAAAGTTGCGGCTGAAGCAGGTATATTAAAAGTATATCCCCAAGGGGCTATTTGTCGAATGCCGTTAATGTTTGGCAAGGAAACACCGACAGCAAAAAGCTTTATTCAGCAATTTATGCAAGTATTGAAAGAGGGAAAAGAACTCAATTTATTTATAGATGAATTTCGCACTCCGGTTAGTGCAAATACAGCCTCCAAAGGTTTATTGTTAGCTTTAGAAAAGGTGCATGGGATTATTCATTTAGGTGGAAAAGAAAGAATTTCTCGTTATGATTTTGGGAAAATATTAGCTGAAATCTGGCAATTTCCAGATGATCAATTAAAATCCTGTTTTCAAGAAGATGTGAAAATGGCAGCACCTAGACCAAAAGATGTTTCTTTAGATAGTTCAAAGGCTTTTGCTTTAGGTTATAATCCATTATCTGTGCGCGAGGAATTAGAAATATTAAAATCATATTAAGTAGGTTGGCGTTAAAAATTGTCGTTATGACAAGGGAACTCTTAACAGGGAACTCTTAACAGGTTTTGGGAAACTTTACTTTTCGTTACTTATGTCGGTTTTTTTCCGTTCACCTACTTAAAATCATATTAAAATCTCTGGCTGTCAATAAAATGTAAATAAAAAAAATGAGTAAAAATCTTCAAGGGAAAATAGCCTTAGTTACAGGTGCTACTAGAGGTATTGGTAAGGGAATTGCTGTGGGTTTAGGTGAAGCAGGTGCTACTGTGTATATTACCGGGCGCACTTTTGAACCCAATAATTATGAGCATTTTGGCGGTAGTTTACGGGAAACTGAAACCGCTGTTATCGAAGCTGGTGGGGTTTGTATTCCTGTACAAGTTGATCATAGTGATGATGAGCAAATTCGTCAACTTTTTGCACGTATTGAGAGCGAACAAAATGGTCAATTAGATATTTTAGTTAATAATGTTTATGGCGGAGTACAAGCATTAAGAACAGCCTTTGGTAAGCCGTTTTGGGAATCAGAACCGGGTTTTTGGGATGCTGCTAATAATGTAGGTTTAAGAAGTCATTATGTGGCTAGTATTTATGCTGCAAGAATGATGACCAAACGCAAAAAAGGGGTTATTTTTACTATTTCTTCCTGGGGAGGAATGTCTTATATTTTTAGTGTTCCTTATGGTGTGGGAAAAAGTGCTTGTGATAGATTAGCCGCAGATATGGCTAAGGAATTAAAACAATATAATGTAAGTTCTCTGGCTATTTATCCGGGTATTGTGGGTACGGAACAGATTACAAATTTTGCCAAAGAACAGAGTTCAGAAAATGGTAATTCTTCATTATTTGCTGATGGTTATAATTGGGAAACACCATTATTTACTGGCAGAGCGATCGCTAGTTTAGCATCTGATGCTAATATTATCAAGTATACAGGTAAAATTCAAATTGTCGCTGAAGTTGCCAAGAGATATGGAATTGTAGATCAAAATGGTAATCGTCCTGTATCTTTACGTTCTTTGCGGTTTATTTTACCAATGGCTATACCTTTTTTAAGAAATTATGCTTGGTTAATTCCTGATTTCACCATACCTTGGTTTGTGATTTTCTTCTTGATGATTGGTAGTAGGTTTTAGGAATTGGGATTTTTTACAAGAGTCTATTGTGATCTTAATTTTTAGGGAAATAGTATACAATGAATAAAAAGTCCTCAAGTAGTGGATAAAATCATGGTTAACCAACTTTTAATCAATGATATTGATAATTGTGATGTACCAGATGTCAACCTGCTAGTCACCGAAGATGATACACCCGTGGATAATCTCGCATCGGCTAAACAACAACGTCTTTTAGTTGGTTCTCTTTACAGTGCTTTTAAAAATCAGGTTTTTTTAGCTGAAGCCAATTTTGGTATTTATCATACTTATGGTGAACCCGCTATAGTTCCTGATGTATTTATCAGTTTTGATGTTGAAGTTCCTGAAAATTGGTGGGAAAAACAAAACCGTTGTTACCTAGTTTGGAAATTTGGTAAATCACCCGAAGTTGTCATCGAAATTGTCTCTAATCAAAAAGGTGAGGAATTAGCGAATAAACTGAAAATCTATGAACAAATGCGGGTATCTTACTATATTGTCTATGACCCAAATCAACAATTAGGAGAACAGGTTTTAAGAATTTACACTCTCAAAGCTAGACGTTATGTAGAAACGACAAACAACTGGTTAGATGAGATTGGATTAGGTATAACTTTATGGACAGGAGAATTTGAAGGTAGACATAGTTCTTGGTTGCGTTGGTGTTACGAAGATGGTACAATTTTAGCGACCGGTGATGAACGCGCTCAATTATTAGCGGAAAGATTAAAGGCTTTGGGTGTAGATCCTGATAGTATTTAAAGGTGATTAAGTAAGGGTAAATCGCAATGCTAAACCCTTGCGAATGGGGATTTAAGGATTTTTTTTGTCTGAATCAGGATAACCAGGATTAAAAGATTTATGGCTAACGCCACGCTTCGCTATCAGGACGTTGTTGTTTGATTGTCTATGAGAAGTACAGATTTTAGGATGTTAGATAATAAATTATCCGTTAAATTATTTGTTGTTATTTGTTGACTGTTGGTGTAACTGTATTTTATAATATCTCAATATTCACAGACAATTAAAATTTCAGCATTCCACCAACAATTTACAAATTACCATCCTGTACCTCCTTTAATTTGGTGCTAATTATTAATTTCCAGAAAATGGAAAACGCAAACATAAGAGAGGTCTTACTTGTTGAATAGTTTCAAAATCACGATCATTATGAATTAGGGTTAGCTGGGTTTCTATTGCTATTTGGGTAATACAACAATCTATACTACTTCTAACAGTTAAACCTTGTCTTTGTAAATCATAATAAATTCGTGCTGCGAAAACCCAAGTATTATCAGTTGCTTCAAGATAGTCTTGTTCTTGCAGGTAGGTTTACAATAACATCCACTCCCTTTCATCCCGACAACCTTGTAATAATTCCATCTGGGTAAATCGAGTCAGAAAGATATTTTCATCTTTGATAAGTGTCTGGAGATTTTGACGTGCAACTCCTGTTTTATCGCGTAAAACATTCATCCAAACGGAAGTATAAATCAGAAACATTTCGATTTTCTCGCAATGCTTTGTAATCGTAGTCAGGAGTAAATTGAATTTGTCCACTTAAATCAAGTAAGTTCCGCTTTTTACGAGCGCGAATTAGTTCTTGTAATGCTAGATGAATTAACCCACATTCCGCACCCTGAACTGTCACAGATCAAAAAAGCAGAGATAGTAGTACATAATAACTAACGATCAATTAAAGAGAAATAAGCTTAATGAGAATACATATCATTAAAAGGGGGGTGGTGTGAGAAAGTAAAGTTTCCTAAGGAGTCCGAATTCAAGATGATTAAAAAATTTATTATTCAGAAAGCAAGAAATGAGAG
>NZ_JACJPZ010000053.1:0-25740 GCF_014696335.1 Dolichospermum sp. FACHB-1250 | reverse complement strand
GATTTACTGTTTCTCAAATGCCTTTTTTCACTTTATATGTTTGTTTTGATGCTCTCTTTAATTTTTTCTCTACGTAATTTACCTCTGTGACAGTTTGGGGTGCGGAATGTGGGATTTAAGTTTTTGTAGTAATATTTACCTTGAGCTTTCCAAAGTGTTAAATTCCAACTGGGTGGTTGTAGTTGTCCTTCGACATCAAAAAATTTTCCCTCTGGAAAAGCAAGATTAGCTACAGCTTGACTCGGAACACAAACATCTGCAACTATGGGTAAAGAAAGACCCAAAACTAAGGAGAGTGCTATTCCTTTGATTTGCATAATTAATTATTACCTCAAATACTAATATTACTAATATTACTCTTCTATTTTTTACAGCAACTCGATTTTAGTTGTAATACTTAATTTTAAGTGTATCATGCCTTGCATAAATATTAAATATTGTATTAAATATTGTCATAAAACTTTAAATAATCCATTATATGTAAAGAAAGTTGTGGAAGCATTGCGGTTTGTAACTATTTTGTACAACTACTAGGCATAATCCTTTAGACTAGGTTTCCATAGAAATATCAAACATTGAAGAATAATCAAAAGTCAAGGTTAAAACTGAAATTTAGTTCTAACCTTGCTGTTTGTAAATTCATAATTTACGCAATTTTCATAGCAATGGCTATCGCACTTTCCAGTTCATCCTGTAGTAAAGTTGTGAGGATAAACACCTCCTGTACTGTTTTACCTTGACGCGCAATGATTTTATAACCACCGCGAATGGGTACAGACACACGCAACTGCATTTTTGGAGCATGACCCCTGGCTCTCCCAATTACCGCAGGTGTGACAGTAAGAATGCCATTGTGTTGGCACAAGCGTTCTAAAATGGGAATTAGACCGGGAATATGGGTAGAGTGATTCCAAACAAGTCTACCATCGGTGGGTTTAGACATATTAGACTGGTTCCAGGGGAGCCATTGTCAACCCAGCGCGACGTAGTTGCTGGTGGTATAATTCCGCTGGTTCTTGGGGTCCTGTCCAGACAATTGCTCGTCCTTCGTAGTGGACCTGATTAGTCAGATCCCACGCGCGATCGCTCGACATACCGGGAATATACTTCATTAAGCATTCAGCGACGTGCTGAAAAGTGTTAAAATCATCATTCAAGACAATCACCTTATAATTAGGATAGGTTTTGCGAGTCACTTGATTAACCCGGTCAGGTGTCACAGTTGGTGCTGAGACCATAGTATACACATCCACAAGTTTTGTCACCATAGAAAAATGAGCCAAAAACGAATTTGTTCAAACTAAGATTACAAATAACTAGTTTAATCTATTGCTGGCTGGGTTAGTAGTCAAGCACAAGCCGATAATATGTCAAAATAATATTTGGTTAAGGTAAACCATTTGATTTCATGATTAAGCTGTTGAAGGTAGAAGCCGTTTCTTCTGGTTTTCCAGAAGCGGGAAAAACTAAAACACTCTTAATAGCAGGGTTATTTACTATTTCTTTTAAACGATGGAATTGTTTCTCAGTAATAGCAATTCCTGCCGAATTTTTCACATAATTTAATTCCTCTGGAAAATTAGCATCATTATAAGCTTGAATAAATACCCGATCAACATTCCATTTTTGCCAATCAGCCGCGAAATATCGTGTAGACCAATAGGGGTTATGATGGCAAATATCAAAACTAAAGTTAAAAAATCTGATCCCAACTCACAATAATCATCGGGGTTTACACAGTAAACCCCAAAAAGACTAAATTTACCGCCAATCATCCCAATTTTCGTTAAAAATAGAAGTATCAGGAAAAGCCGTAGGATTACCATTTTCCGTCAAAATCTGTTTTAAAATTTCTAATTGCGGTTCTTGTCTAGGTAAATCATTAACTAATTCATAGGGGTCAATTCCTTGTTTTAAAGCAAAACTAGCCACAGTTCCCGCAGCAGCACCAGAAGACCATTCAAAAGAATGAACTCGATAAGCAGCAGCAGCAATATGACTAGTAGCAATACTTTTTCCTCCTACCAATAAATTATCAATTTTTTGGGGAATCATTGCCCGGAGTGCAATTTGGAAAGGATAAGCAAGACCCGCACCTCTTCTTTCTCCTGCACGTTCCGTATTACCAGGTAGTTCCGCTGGAGTTTTTGTCATACAAGGATGAAAATCTATCGCATAATGACCAATACCTACAGCGTCAGGATAAATTGTAGAGCGACTTCTGCGAACAACTTTTTCTGGGGAAATTTTACCCATAATTACAGATGTTACTTCTAAACCAGCCACTGTTGCTTTTAAATTACGATACATATTTGCTGGGAGATTTTTTTGATAATATTCATCATTATAATTACGACGAGAAATATCAACTTCCCAAATCCCAAAACCTTCCGGTTGTCCCCAACTGGGACGGCCAATAATACGTCTTCCTTCCCTCATATAGGGGTATTTAGATAAACCATGAACCGTCCCCATAGGTGAATCTAAACCTGTTAAAAAACGAATATTTGTTTGCGGTTGTTTTACTCCTTCTCCTAATTGAGAATCTGTAGTTCCTGCATACAACCAATAAAAATAAGAAAAAGCCTTTTCTTCAGCTTTGCGGAGGGTTTCTGTGCGTAGTCCACCTTGCCAACCTCCTGGTTTTAACTGTCCAGAATTTTCTAATTGTTGACGAGTATAAATCAGATTATCTGCGGCTGTTCCTGGACGGTAATCATTTCCCCAAGTCCAGTTTTGCATGGAAATATCCCCTGGTGTGGGTACGGTAAATTTCACACCATTAAATTTAGTTAATTGTCCTGTTTGGGGACTCCAAATTCGGCGATAGGTAAATACTAAATCAAAGTTTGCTAATCGTTTTAATTCATAACTAAAATATGGTGCATATTGGGAATAAAATGACGGCATTGTGATTTGTTGCGGTGATTTTGTTGCCTCCATAGCAAAGGTATAAGTAAACCCTTGAGTACAATAAGGATCATTAGTTGTGCTAGAAGATGAAGGTTCAAGGTGAGAAAGTGCATCAATTCCTAAACGGTAGGGAACATCTGCTAAAGCAATAATTTCCCCGGTTTCACTTGTGTCTATAACGTACCATTTGCCAAACTTATTGGGAGTTGGTTTAGGAAGAAAACGAATAATAGTTTTACTCAACAAAGATGAGTTTTCATAACTATAAGCATCGGCAATGGTTTGGGATAAAGTATTAGTATTTAAAGGTGGTGTACCTGGTAGTGGTTGATGTTGAATTGCGATCGCATTATTAATAATTTTGCCATCTTGACTAATTTCTAAATCTTTAATTACTGTATTCGGAAAAAATTGTAATTTTCCCTTACCTTTCTTTTCGGCATCTTTGAGCATTTGTGTGATCATATTATGAGCATCACTAGGAAGAAAACAGGAATCACTTACCCAACATTCACCAGGGTTAAGTTTACCATATTTGCGTTGAATACGGTTTCTTAATTCCAAATATCCACGGGAATAGAATTGTTTAGATCTTTGAGTTGGTCTTTCGTCCAATGCAGATGTCCCTTGAGAGGAAATTTGTCCCCCCAACCAGTCGGTTATTTCTGTTAAACAAACTGTTCTTCCCGCAAGTAAGGCTTCATAAGTTGTTGCTACTCCTGAGAGTCCACCACCCACGACTAGAAGCTCACAGTTGACCGTTTTATCTGGAGTCCGTGGAGGAGTGGCTGTAACCGCATAAGGAGCGAGGAATGTGGTAAATAAGCTAAAACTAATGAATGTTTGTAAGCCTTTCTTGTATCTTTGTTTCATGGTTTCTGCACTCTGTACACTACTATGTCAAATTATATAGGGTATCATTGGGAAAAGATTAGTACTTCATTTTACATGATTATGGTACTTAAAGTCCGTGGACTTAAAGACATTAATAGCTTTTAATTGTTTTCATGACAACATCTAACAGTAAAATCGCAAAATCTGTTAATATCAAAAAAACCTAAAAATCCAGTAACCTGACACTAATCATCTATGATAGAGGGAATATAAGCACACCATTGTAAAAACTAACTACCGACTAGGGAAAATTGTCATGAAGAACAAAAACCCCATATTCTCAAATCTAGCTTTAAAAAGTACCATTTTCCTTTCACCTTTAGTGCTATTAACGGCTTTTATTAGTCAAAGCATTGTACCATCTGCTACCGCTCAGGTACTATCAAATCAGCACCAGGAAAAATTAGCGCAAAAACCAGTCAAATCTGATTTAGAAATTGCCTTTACTCGCACAAATACTTTAATCAATATTTGGTTAACTATTTTAAGTTTATTTCCTGTAGCTTTAATTGCGGTATTATGGTTTTTTCGTCGAGCTATAATTAGGGAAATTGTAGAACGAGGAATGCAACAAATTCAAGGGATTGAAAATTTGCAAACTCAATTAACTACAGTTCAAACAGAAGCTAAAAACCTGATTCGAGAATCTCAAAATACTACGCAAGAATTAGCGCAGGAAGTTGATAATCTTAAACAAAAGATTCAGGGTGAACAAGAAAATTTATCCATTCTTTTATCTGATTTACCTAAATCAAAACAAGAGTTTTTAACAGCTTTGGAAATTGAGGTGAAATCTGCTCAAGAAAATATCAGTAATTTAGAGTTTACATTGAATACTCAATTAGAACGATTAAATTTATCTGCTCAACAGCAAAAAATTACAATTGACAATATCAAAAAGTTAGAAACTGATTTATTTTCTGAATTTATCAAACTCAAGTTAGAAGTGGAAAATCAAAAAGATATTGCTATTATTGACATTGAAAAATCTCGCAGTAATTTAATATCTCAATTTCAGTTAGTAGAGTCAGAATCTCAACAACAAAAATATCAGACTTCTGAGAATTTAGTCAAATTACAAGTAGAATTTACCAGTGAATTATCTCAATTTCAATTAGATGTTAAAAATCAAAAAGATATAGTTATAGAGAATATCGAAAATCTCAATAATCTATTTAAATCTGAAGTTAGTGAATTAAAGACTGATACGCAAATCCAAAAATATCAATTTATTCAGGATTTATCTAGATCCCAAAGTGAATTTTCTCAGCAACTTACAGAATTACAAAATACAGCTATTCAACGACAGCAGCAAATTATAGACAATTTAGAAAAATCCTGCGGAGAATTTACATCTCAGTTTTCAGACATACAAAATCATGTCCAAAAACAGCAAACTACTATTCTGGAAAATCTGCAAAATTTAGAAATTGAATTTTCTCAGCAAATTACAGAATTACAAAATACAGCTATTCAACGACAGCAGCAAATTATAGACAACTTAGAACAATCTGAAGAAGTATTTACATCTCAGTTTTCAGATTTACAAAATGATGTCCAAAAACAGCAAACTACTATTCTGGAAAATCTGCAAAATTTAGAAATTGAATTTTCTCAGCAAATTACAGAATTAGAAAATACAGCTATTCAACGACAGCAGCAAATTATAGACAACTTAGAACAATCTGAAGAAGTATTTACATCTCAGTTTTCAGATTTACAAAATGATGTCCAAAAACAGCAAATTATTACTTTAGAAAATTTGCAGAAATTAGAAATTGATGCTCAACAACGGAAAGATATAATTCTCAAAGAACTAGCGGAAATTACACCTCCCCCAGTCATAGAAAAAGCACCAGAACCATTACAACCACAAACTTCTCTTAATGATTATCTAAAAGAAGCAGAAATGCTATTTTTAGAAAAACGTCATCAAGATGCTTTAGCTATTTATGAACAAATCATTAAAATTCAACCTGAAAATCCAGAAAATTGGCTCAAACGTGGTCTAATCTTCAATAGATTAAACCGCTATAAAGATGCTATTATGTCCTATAATCAAGCTATTAAAATTAATCCCGAATATCATCAAGCTTGGTGTGATATTGGTGTATCTTGTGGAAAATTAGGAAAACATCAAGAAGCTTTTAACTGTTTTGATAAAGCTATTCAAATTAAACCTGATGATGGAGTTGCTTGGGTAAATCGTGGTTTATCTTTGGTAGAGTTAGAACGCTATGAAGACGCAATTGCTTCTTTTGATAAAGCTTTAGAATTTCAACCTAATTCTCCTAAAATTTGGCATAAACGCGGTTATACTTTAGTTAGGTTGGGAGAAGATGATCAAGCAATTAGCAGTTTTGATAAAGCACTAGAAATTAAACCTGATTATCATATTGTATATTATCACAAAGCTGCTTGTTATGCACTACAAAGACAAGTTAAATTAGCTTTAGAAAATCTGCAAAAAGCCATTGAATTTAATCCTAATTATCGGGAAGACGCTGGAAATGATATTGATTTTGATCATCTCAAAAATGAGCCAGATTTTCAAGTATTAATTCAGGGTTAAAACTTTCGTTGGGTTTTCATTTAACCCAAACCACAATTTTCTTGAGTTTCTTCTAAAATATGTTCTATGTTAACTAATTAATCTGGAGGATTTAGGATATAATATTTTTGTTTTTGCAAACATTGTCTTATTTGTAATTTAGTTTTCACCTCTTTTTTGTTTATGACTATTCAACTTACTGTTCCGGGAATGTCTTGTTCTGTTTGTGCTAATAAAATCACTAATGCCGTTAAGATTGTTGATGTTAATGCTATTGTGGAAGCTAACCCTCAAACAAAACTTGTCAATGTAGATACTCAAGCTTCGGAAACTGCTATCAAAGAAGCTTTAATTGCTGCTGGTTATCCTCCTTCTTAATGGAATGGTGCGTTCAGCTTTGTGTAACGCACCCTAAATCACATAATGTCTTATTTTCTCAATCAAGTCGCAGGAAAAAAGAAGATTTAGGGGTTGACAATTGATTTAAAATTTGTTATCATGTAAATGACGAGGAAGAACTATTATCAAATAATTAGTAAATAGGCATTTACAGCAAGTTCAGCTTGAGTGAGGTATACTTTATGCGGGCAAGATGCCCGCACAACAGGAGTTTTATCATTAATATCTGTACTTAATAATACTGGAAACTGCTGTATAGTTTGTTTTAACTGACTTAATCTAAATATGGCTTTTATTTTCTCCTTATTCATTCTCGTAAATTTATAAATTAAAATTGTCTCAATTTCTTATATATTTCTATTATTTAATTCTCTGGCTTATTTAATGGCTTTATTTTCTTGAATTTTAGATCATCTAATATTACTTAATAAACACAAAATCAACTTTCATTTTCTGGATCTGATTGACTATTTTGGCCGATTGGATAGTATTTGTGCAAATTGGGTGACAATGTGTTAGAATTATAGCAAAATATGACAACTATTCAAAGTTTATTTGACATAATTTTGTATTTTGTCAAGTTGAAAGCTAAAATCTACATTTTTTGGAGTTTTGGAGTCTATGACAACCTCACAGGAGAGGATTATCCCGACAGATTTGCGAAATGAAATGTCGCGGTCTTATCTAGAATACGCTATGAGCGTCATTGTGGGTCGGGCGTTACCAGATGCTAGGGATGGTCTCAAACCTGTGCATCGTCGCATCCTCTATGCTATGCACGAACTAGGTTTGCTACATGATCGCCCCTTTAGAAAATGCGCCCGTGTCGTAGGGGAAGTATTGGGTAAATATCACCCTCACGGTGATACTGCGGTTTATGATGCTTTAGTACGGATGGCACAGGATTTTTCTATGCGATCGCCCCTCATCAATGGTCATGGTAACTTTGGTTCGGTAGATAATGATCCACCGGCGGCTATGCGGTACACAGAATGCCGATTGCACGCATTAACAAGTGTCGCTCTTCTCCAAGATATTGAAGCAGAAACAGTAGACTTTGCTGATAACTTCGACGGTTCTCAACAAGAACCAACGGTTTTACCCTCCCGCATTCCCCAACTCCTGTTAAATGGTTCTTCGGGAATTGCAGTGGGAATGGCGACAAATATTCCTCCGCATAATTTAGGAGAATTAATTGATGGATTAGTAGCATTAATTCACAATCCTGAAATTACTGACATACAATTAATGCAGTATATTCACGGTCCCGACTTTCCCACCGGAGCGCAGATATTGGGAGTCAGTGGTATTAAAGAAGCTTACACCACAGGTCGCGGTTCAATTACCATGCGGGGTGTAGCCAATATTGAAACCATTGCCCAACGCAACCGTCCCGAACGAGAAGCAATTATCATTACCGAATTACCTTATCAAACCAATAAAGCCGCATTAATCGAAAAAATTGCCGAATTGGTGAATGATAAGAAAATCGAAGGTATTGCAGATATCCGCGATGAAAGCGATCGAGACGGTATGAGAATCGTCATCGAATTAAAACGTGATGCCTATCCCCGTGTCGTTTTAAACAACCTTTATAAGCAAACTCCCCTACAGGCTAACTTTGGGGCGAATATGTTGGCATTAGTCAATAGCGAACCTCAAACCCTTAGCCTCAAACGATTCCTCAGCGTTTTCCTGGACTTCCGCATTTTCTCCATAGAACGCCGTACCCGCTACGAATTACGGAAAGCAGAAGAAAGAGATCACCTATTGCAAGGATTACTAATTGCTCTGTCACAATTAGATGCAATTATTGTTTTAATTCGTCATGCACCGGACGCACCCACAGCCAAAGGAGAGTTAATTACCAATTACGGACTTTCCGAAGTGCAAGCAGACGCAATTTTACAAATGCAGTTGCGACGGTTAACGGCTTTAGAAGCGGATAAAATTCGCCTGGAACACGAAGAATTACAAGTTAAAATCACCGACTTACAGGATATTTTAGCCAGACGGGAACGGGTTTTAGAAATCATCGAAACGGAAATCGGCCAAATTAAAGCCAGCTTTGCTACACCCCGCCGCACGGTTATCACCCATGGAGAAGGAGATATAGATGACATTGACTTAATTGCTAACGAAAAAGCAGTGATTCTGGTTACAGAACAAGGTTACATCAAACGGATGCCCGTCAACACCTTTGAATCTCAAAACCGCGCTACTAGGGGTAAAGCTGGTGCTAAAGTTAAAGATGATGATACCATTGAGCATTTCTTAACTTGCTGTGATCATGATAGCATTTTATTCTTTAGCGATCGCGGAGTTGTCTACTCACTCAAAGCCTATCAAATACCCGTAGGTTCGCGCACCAGTCGGGGGACACCCATAGTCCAAATGTTACCCATTCCCAAGGAAGAGAAAATTACTTCTATTGTCCCAGTAGACGAATTTAGTAGCGAAGAATATCTTGTGATGCTCACCAAAGGCGGTAACATCAAAAAAACCGTCTTAGAAGCATTTAGCCATATTCGCGCCAACGGACTAATTGCCATATCCTTAGAAGAAGGTGACCAACTACGCTGGGTGAGAAGAGCCAGAGTAGAAGACAGTATAATTATCGGTTCACGTCAAGGTATGGCCATTCACTTCCGCTGTACTCATGACCAACTGCGTCCCCTGGGAAGAGCCACCCGTGGTGTAAAATCCATGAAACTCAAGGATAAAGACGAACTCATAGGTATGGATATCCTACCTGCGGCCATTCTCGACACCTTAGATACTAGCACAGAAGTGGAAATAGAAGAAACAGCAGAAATAGAAGAAACCTTAGAAATTGCTGAAATTGAAAATACCGAAGAAACCGCAGAAACCAGTAACAGCAATAGTACCGGACCATGGGTACTAGTCATTACCGTAGGCGGTTATGGTAAGCGTGTTCCTGTTTCTCAATTCCGACTGCAAAACCGGGCTGGTCAAGGTTTAATGGCCACCAAATTCAAGACCCGGAAAACCAAAGACAAACTAGCCACTTTAAGAATTGTCAACAGCGACGACGAAATCATGATGGCCACCAATCGTGGTATTATTATTCGTCAAGCCGTCAATGCAATTTCTATTCAGTCAAGGTCAGCCACTGGAGTTAAAGTGCAACGTTTAGATGAAGATGATGCTATTACTGGAGTTGCGATTGTTCCCCCCGACACTGGTGATAATGGAGAACTAGAGGACGCAGAATAAACCATTTAAAATTAGACGTTGCTGACTTAAAAACTCTTACCTTTGCGCCTTTGCGTATTTGCGTGAGACTTCTTAATCAGTAACGTCCAAAATTAAACAAAATGCTAAAACTCAGACACCAAAAGATATCCATTCCCATCATCTATTATACCTTGTCTCTCCTCAGTGGCATATTCATGGGAACAACCGTCGCCCCTATTGGTGCATGGTTCTTAGCCTGGGTATCCCTAACCCCCTTGTGGATGCTAGTAGTTAAATTTACACCAAAGACAGATAAAAATTATCCATCTCCCCCTGTTCTTGGCTTCATCTGGGGTATCGGTTATCACGGAGTTGCCATATCATGGATTACAGGTATTCATCCCATGGACTGGCTGGGTGTCCCTTGGCTACCGAGCTTAATTATTACCCTCTTTTGTTGGGCATTTATCAGCCTCTGGGGGGGAATTTTCGTCTCTGTTTGGGCGGCTTTAATGGTGCGTCTAAACAAGGGAAACCCTTATTTGCGTGTTCTCATTGGTATAAGCCTTTGGTGTGGCTTAGAAAGCCTCTGGAGTGCCGGACCTTTATGGTGGAGTTCTTTAGCGTACACTCAATCACCATACAATCTCGTAATTCTCCATTTAGGACAACTTTCAGGACCCAATACTGTCACTGCGGTAATTGTCGCTTTTAATGGCTTTATTGCTGAATATCTGACGCAAAGGCGCAAAAGCGCGAAAGAAGAAAGAACACTTCATCCAAAAACCTCTGTGTCCTCTGTGCCTCTGTGGTTCGTTAATTCCTACTTAATCTTAGCCACCACTCTCTTAATTACCTCCCATTTGATTGGCTTTATCCTCTATAGCAACCCCTTGAATTTTACCCCAAATACAGCTTTAAAAATTGGCATTATTCAAGGTAACATTCCTAATAAAATTAAGGTTCTTCCTCAAGGTTTGCGTCAGGCTATGACAGCTTACACTCAAGGATATTTAAATTTAACTAATCAAGGTGTCCAAGCTGTTCTTACTCCAGAAGCTTCTATACCTATTTTTGCCCGTAATTTACCCCAAACTCCTTTGTTAGCTGCTATTCGAGAACGGGGTGTGATAGCTTGGATAGGTGCTTTTGGTGAACAAGACAGTAGTTATACAAATAGTTTATTTACTGTTTTGGGAAATGGGGAAGTTACCAGCCGTTACGATAAATCTAAACTTGTTCCTTTAGGAGAATATATTCCTTTTGAAAATGTTTTAGGAGGAATTATTCAACGTTTATCACCACTAGAAGCACATCAAGTTCCGGGTCAAGTTAATCAAATTTTTGATACTCCTTTTGGTAGGGTGATTATTGGTATTTGTTATGAATCAGCTTTTGCGGAAAATTTCCGTTATCAAGCTGCTATGGGTGGGAAATTTATCCTCAGTTCTGCTAATGATGCTCATTATACGCCAGCAATGGCAAATCAACATCATGCCCAGGATATCATGCGGGCAATTGAAACTGATAGATGGGCTGTAAGGGCAACAAATACCGGCTATTCCGCATTTATTAATCCTCATGGTCAAACTTTATGGAAATCAGGATATAATACCTACGAAACCCACGCAGAAACTATTTATCCCCGTCAAACTCAGACTTTATATGTACGCTGGGGTGATTGGTTAACCCCTTTATTGTTGGTGTTAGGGGTTTTGGTGTGGGTATTCCTGTGATTTTGATGACTTTTTTTCTCCTTTTGCTGACAAATTTTCTTAAAGCAGTAGTATCTATTTTCGGATTCAGACTATCGTTTAAACTATCATCTATTTTTTTACGAAGTGATGATAAAAACATTATATCATTCCCTAGATCAGAAACTTCATCTTCATATTCATCCGAGTCTTCAATTTGATTGATTCTTTCTTGGTATTTGACCATCAAATTATCAACAGCTTCAATCATGAATTTGATGTCTTTAAATGATAAATCCATAGCTAATTCCTTCCCATGATGACTGTAACTATTATTAATTAACTTTAGAGAAATATGTGCCTATCTGTTGTAATGCTTCTTTATAATCCTCCAATGGCATATCTTGAATGGGCTTCCACAGCCAATGATTATCATAGTCATTAACTAATTCTAGCTGTTCTGGTATTTTTGTTCCTGCTTGTAATTGCCACCAATTTTTACCATAACCTGGATTAGCAAATGTTGATATTCCACCTGTTGATTCCCCATCTGCTAACGTGGTCACAACCCATACTTGTCCATCTTTATCATAGCAAGCAATATCCTTATCAGGGCGAACATTATCCATTCTGGGAGAACTGGCATTTCCTTGTCTATAAAGAGTAATTGGTGTGTTGTCCATTAAGTGGGCTTTTAGTCTTTAATTTGTGTATTAAATAGTATAATGCTTGACAAAAAACTATTACTAGAGATACTACCTATTTATTCTAATTAAATACATTTTCACTTTGCGCCTTTGCATCTTTGCGCGAAACAACACATAATTACCAAGTTTAATCATTTAAAAGATGGATGTCTCAAAAACAGAATAACATCAATCACGACATTTACCTCACGCAAAAGCGCAAAGAGTCAGAATTTGATCAGGGTAATTTTTGACTTTGGACTCTATCTGCTTTAAATTAAGATCATTTTTGTTTAATCACGGGAACGTTTAATTAGTGCCATCATCAGGCAAATAATCGGTAAAAATATCCCTAAATTCCGCACTAAATCAATGTTACTATGTCTAATAGCGATCGCTATTAATGTCCAAAATGTCACATAAACATAAATAATATCATCGCACGTAATCATGATTAAAGTCGCAATCGTTGCAGCTACCACAAGCATGATCATAGCCCATACTTGATGATTAAGTCCCCAACCATTCCAACCATAAAAATACAGTACACAAGCCACATTCACCATAGTGGCAACACTAGTCCAACTCAAATAAATACTCACGGGAATATGTAAACATAACTTTTTTCTCCCAGATATCCGCTTTCTGCCAATACGCAAAAGATGATAAATAACCATTAGTGGTACTAAAGTACCGAACATGGCCACCAGAGAAAGAGTAAAGAATCTAGATAGAAATAAATACAACCAAATATTTTGAAAAACACAAGCAATAACTAATAAATACCCTATTTTACGTAAGTCTTCATCCGTTCTTTTATAGGGGAGAAATTGATAAATTGCTAAAGTGAATAATCCTAAATAAATCAGTCCCCATACCCCAAAAGCATAGTTAGCAGGGATAATCAGCACACCTTGGTAAAATTTTTCATAAACCGCATATAAAGGAAGTCCATAGGGCGGAAAAATATTTAATGCTACATTCACTAAAAAAGAACCAACAATAGCTAATAAAGTGATCAGTTGTCGGATAAAATCTTGGTAATTTTGGTAATTTTGGTAATTTTGGTAATTTTGGTAATTGTCAGGGGTAGATCGCCGCATATATTCTATAATAGAGCTTAAACATCAATTTCTGTCCGTTTTAATGACATTATCATAATTAAACACCAATTTCTATTTATCCAACTATCTAAAGGTAGTTGACAGAAACTATAAAATCAGAATTGCATAATTAGACACCTCTGGTCAAGGTTCTAGGGACAATTCATGAATTGTCCCCACAACGGTTTCTAGTAACGCATATTTACAGCAGTTTCCAATCTGATGAAGTACAGATATTAATGATCAAAATCTTGTGGTGCGGGCAAGATGCCCGCCAAAAGTCTACCTCACCCTGATGGTAATGCGCTGTAATTTTAATTTTTACTAAATGTCTAATAATTACCAACTTGGATCACTAAAAAGATGTATGACTAACTTCTCCTTTCTGGGTGGAACTGCGGTAATACAAGCCCGGACAATTTCCCCATCATCCAATTCTACCGTACAAGCGTGACAAGTACCCATCCGACAGCCGGTGGGAATTGATACCCCAGCCCGTTCTGCTACATCTAATAAAGGTTCTCCCACTTGAGCATTAACAGTAACATCATCTGGTAAAAAAGTAATTTCCATAGTCATTTCTCAGTTTTGAGTTGTTAATATTGTTAATAATTATTATTGCTTTCACCTAATTATTCTCACACCAATTATGATAACTTTGATCGCCATCAGCATCACGTCTAGTCATATTCGGATTATATAGTAAATAATCACTTATTATATCGCAATTACTTCTCAATAAACTTTCTAATGTAATATCTGACAATTTCCTGAGAATTATCCTACCTTCACTACTACCAGCAGCTAACATTTTACCATCTGGACTAAAACTGACACCGGTTAACTCCTCATCACCACCTTTTAAAGACATCAGTAAAACACCTTGTCTATTCCACAACTTAACCTGACGATCACTGTTTACTGCTAAAGTTTTACCATCTGGACTAAAACTAACACCAATAAAACCATCACCAGATCCCCTTAGTGTTTTTATTAATTTACCATTTTCACCCCAAATATTAACCATACCATCAAGACTAACCGAAGCTAAAACATCACCATTGGGTGACCATGCTACACCATTGACCCCGCGAGTATGGCCTGTTAAATTTTTGATGATTTCGCCCTCACTTGTCCAGAGTTTAACCAATTTGTCATCACTAGCAGAAGCTAATAATTTACCATTCGGACTAAAACTAACCCAGTTAATAGCATGAGTATGACCAACCAAAGTTTTTAATAATTTACCATCCCGATTCCATAATTTTATAGTTTTGTCCTTACTCCCAGAAGCGAGAATTTTACCATCACTAGACCAAGCTACGGCTAAAACAGTATCTTTATGACCTAGTAAAGTTGTGATTAGTTTACCATCTCGATTCCACAATTTTATTGTTTTGTCCTTACTCCCAGAAGCGAGAATTTTACCGTCACTAGACCAGGCCACACCCCAAATTTGATCATGATGACCAACCAAGGTTTTGAGTAATTTACCATCTCGATTCCACAATTTTATAGTTTTGTCCCGACTAGCTCCTGCAACAATGCTACTATCAGGACTAAAACTAATACTTGTTACCCAATCGTTATTTTCCTGGGGATTACGCAAAATTAAACTATCCCAACGCCATAAAATAATAGTTTTATCCTTACCACCAGAGGCTAAACTTCGGCCGTCAGGACTGAAATTGACGCTATTTACCCAATTATTATGTCCTCGCAGTGTTCCTAATAAATTACCATTCAGATGCCAAAGTTTAATTGTTTCGTCCATACTAGCCGATGCTAGAGTATGACCATCAGGGCTAAAATTGACAGCGATCACACCACCGCTGTGTCCAGCTAGAGTTTTTAGTAATTTACCTTCTCGACTCCATAATTTGATTTTTTTATCTAAACTCCCAGAAGCCAGAATTTTACCATCACCAGACCAAGCTATGGCGACAACAGCATCTTCGTGGGCTGGTAAAGTTTTAATTAGTTTACCATCTCGATTCCACAATTTTATTGTTTTATCGCTACTGCTAGAAGCCAAAATTTTACCATCACTAGACCAAGCTACAGCTAAAACAGCATCTTTATGACCTAGTAAAGTTGTGATTAGTTTACCATCTCGACTCCACAATTTTATTGTTTTATCTGTACTTGCAGAGGCGATAATTTGACCATCAGGACTGAAACTAGCACTATTGACTACAGAACTATGACCTAGTAAAGTTTTCAGTAACTCACCGTTACGATTCCACAGTTTAATTGTGTTGTCTTGACCAGCAGAAACTAGCATTTGACTATCAGGACTGAAATTAACACTATTGACTACAGATTCATGACCCGATAAAGTTTTTAATAACAGACCGCAAGGACTCCAAAGATTAATTGTTGTATCCGCACCTGCGGAAGCTATTAAGGATTTATCATTGCTAAATGTTACCATTTTCACCGCCGATATATGACCTTCTAAGCGGTTACGTTCTTTGACTCCATAAATTGCTTGGTACATTGCGGTTAGTGCTTTTTCCCTAGTAGAAGCATCTACCCATAAAGTTTTATGTAATTTTTGACCTGCTTTTAAACTTTCTTTGAGAGAATTAATACCTTTGTGAGCAGCAAATAAAGTTTCACTAGATGCACTTAAGGTTTGTATTTCACTATTCATGGAGGTAATTACAGAACTAGCCAAGCTAAAAATAGCAATAATAGAAGCTGTTAAAGCAATTTTCAAAGCAATATTTAATCTAATTGCATTCAAATGTTGTTTTTTTTGGCTTTCTACTAATTTTTCAATTAACTCTTTTTCTCTTAGTTCAGTTCTTAAGCGTTCAATTTTTATTTGAGTTTCTTCCTCTCGCTGACGTAATTCTCTTATTTCTGTAAGTAAATTATCTCCCTGTTGATTTTGAGTCTCTACTAAAATAACCTTCTCTTCTGTTTTGCTTAATTCACTTCTGAGCCGTTCAATTTCTTGATAGCTATTTTTGACCTTATCTCGCAATTGATTAATTTGTGTTTGTAGTCCAGATTCCTGTTGTTCTAAATGACGAATTAGGCCTACTAAGTAATCGTGAATTAATTGATATTGCTTGGGACAATTATGAAAGATCACAACCAATCCTGAATTAACCAAAATACTCAAAATTAGATCCAAATTACCAGTGTCTTCTAATTCTGACAATTCCGCTTTTAATTCTGCATGGGTTTTAAAAGGTCTTTTGTGATTTTCGTCGGTTAATAAATATAAAACTAGCAGAGCAGACCGTTCATTTTCTTGTCCACATTCTTTAATTAATTCTTGGATATATTCCTGAATTAACTGCTTTGGGCGATAGGGTTGATATTGTGCCAGTGTAGTTATAAATTTATCTTGTAATTGCGCGCCCACCAATTGCAATTCTATGGGGCGAATTTCACCAACCTCTGAAGACAAATCAGCCAGTAAAGCATCAATTAAAGCTGGTTCTAATTTGAGTTGTGATTGCTGATGTAATTTATGGGAACGTTCAGTTAGGTTTTCAAGAAGTTGTCTGGCATTTTCAGCAGAAAAATTATTAAGTTGATAACGAAATTTTTTGTCTAGAATATTATTTTTAATTGTTTCTATTGATGAAACATACTTAAAATCTAGGAGACGATGTAAATAATCTTCGCGCAAAGTCAGAATAACTTTTACAAATGATATACTTAGGCAATCACTAATAAATTTATCAAATTCTTGTTTTTGATGACCGTCTGTATCACCAAAGAAAAATTCTTCAAATTGGTCAAATATTAAAACTGTAATTAGATGATTATCTGCATTTTTTCGGAGTTGTTGGTAAATGAGATCAACATTCATATCTGGTTGGATATTATCTGAAGATTCTATAGATTCTATTTCTAGGGCTGATTTATTCGCCATTTTCAACATAGCTTTAGTTAAACAGTTCCCTAATTCTTTTAACCAATTTCTATATACTTGGACAACAACTGGTACAGCAATTTGATCACCTACACTGCGGTTTTGCAGTGCGGGAACTAAGCCAGCATTAACTAGAGAACTTTTACCTACACCTGATTGTCCATGGATAATTATCAATTTTTGGTCGGCACGGCTAATTCTACCAATTAAGTTATTAACATCATCTTCTCTGCCTGAAGCAGTAATTTCTAAAGCTATGGTACTATTTCCCAACTTAGATATTAAACCGGGGTTGGTGACTCTCTTCTGCGGTTTTAAACATCCAGCACCGATAAATGGCACAAAACCATATTGTTGATCTAGAGAATTGAGTTTTTGTTTAATGATATAGGATTGAAGATACCGACCCGCTTGAAAGTATAGAGATTTCAAAAGTTCCAATAAGTTAATATAACGATATATATCATATTTATATTCACTACTTTCTAAAGCTAATAATAATTTGTAAGATGCTTGATCTATATATTCTGCTGCTACCGTTATTTTTCCCAGATTATTAAGTGCTTGGGCTAAGGTTAACATATAAATTTGTTCTAATAGTAGAGGTAATAAATAATGATTTAATTCCTCGTTATTTCTGGCTTTTTCTAGGTATATTAATGATGTATATGCTAAAATACTAGCCTGCATCGAATTTGAATTATGCAAAGCTATATGTGCTAAAATATTATAATCACAAGCTACTTGAATTTTCTGCCCATATATTCGATGTAATTCTAGGGATTTTTCAGCAACAACCTGTAATTCTGTCCATTCTCCTAAAATATATAAAATTTCTGCTAATTGCCTAATAAATTCAGATACTAATTTTTTACATCCAGTAAGTTCTAATATCTCAAAGGATTGCGAAATACTTGTTTTAGCTGATTGCAAATTACACTTACTTGCTCTTTTATTTTGTTTAGCAAGACGATAAAAGCATAGTCCAACGTACAACAATAAAATTGCCTTTTTTAAAGGATACTTATAGTCAAGAGCAGAATGATCTTTGTGGCTATAGCAGTCGCCACAACTCTTAATACATTTTTCTGTATTTTCTCTTTCTGGAAATAAATTTTCCTGTTGATCCCAAAAATGCAAACTTTTTTGAAAATTATTTAAAGCAGAATAAATTCGATTATTGATATAATCATCTATGCCAAAAATAAAGTCTAAACTGGAATTTAATTCTGGTTCTATTTCTATCCCCCAGTTCTTCAATTCAAAAATTGCATAATGGAGTTGATTCTTATTTGTCCAGATTTTTTCTAACCTGATGTGATTGCTCTGAGTATAGTCACCTTGTAAAATTTCGGTAAACAAATTCTCTGTTTCTTGTTGCAAAAGTTCTAGCAACCCCTGGGAATTCATGTCAAATCTAATTGGCGTGGCCGCCCAACTGGCAAAATCGGGAGCTAACTGCCAAATTTTAGCTAAAATTTGATCATTTATCCAAAAAACCATGGGCATTTGATAGCATTTGCGAAATTCATCCCGCACCTGATTAATGGAACGCAAAAGATCGTCTATGTCATCAACTAATTCAAACCCGGTAATCATTAATCCAGCAGGTTGGGTTAAGCTGAGTTGTGATTGAATTGTTGTATATAAACTTGTGGTTTTTTTATCTAAAGTGATAGTTTGGAGTTTGTCAGTTCCCCAACCAATTTCTACTAGTTGTTGCCGGATTAACTCATGCAAAAATTTATAGTTACAGCACAATAAGATGACTGAAAACTGATTTTTAGAAAAGGTAATGGCTCTGTCTAAACTACGTAATGACTGTTTATTCGTAGCGATTATATCATCTGCTTGCTGTTTTTTAACCATGATTTAAATTTTTCGGTTTCTGCTAAAACTGGGTTAATTGCAAACCAAACTCCTTGGTGATCACGATACTCAAAGACAAATAAACTACGTAATAAAAGATCGTACTCTATGTCTCCTTTAACTCGTTGTTCTTGGATCACCTGAAATATTAGTTCACTCTCATTCATATCAATGGCATTAGCACGATAATCTCGTTGTCTTCGGATTACCAATTCTACACAATTTCTGTCAAAGGGTGGATCTTGTTCTCGTAAACAATCAAATAGTAATCCTAACAGGTCGCGGACATGACCACCACTAATCAAGCATAGTCTATCTAGACTATCACTATTGTCAAATAATTGGGTAATTAAATTTAGACGCACTGGGGGTGAACTGTTGGGAAATGCTCTTGCTAATACCATTTGGCGCATGAGTTCTAGTCCCTCTATGTTAATTTCCCCAGAACGTTGACGCACTGGGATCATTGGTAATATTTTCGGTGCTAGTCCCCCCCCTAAACGATGTTGTAGTTGGGCGCTATCGTTGGAAAATGTTAGTGCTAAGGGTATAGTATAAACTATATGGCAATTCAGTTTTCGTAATTGGTCTCCTCGATCAATGAATAAGTATTCCGGTAGCGATCGCCCAGAAGGTAATGGACGGATGGCTACTCTATCTAAGTTATCAACAATGACTACTAATCCTTTTTTACCCCTAGCTTTTAGTTCTAAATTGGCTCGATCTAGTAGTTCTGTGTTAATTGATTGGAGGATATTTTCTGTCCGTGGTTCTAGATAGTCTCTTAACCGTCTGCGTAAGTGTGGACTTTCTTTGGTTTTGGCGGTAATTTTACCAATACCTACGGATAATTCGGCTTCTACTCCTAATTCTATCGGTGTTTGCAAAAAATCCACCACCTCACTAAACAATTTAGTAAAGTACGTAGGTTGGACACGGAGTTTTATTGCTTCCATGCTTTTACTGACCAAACCAGCGATCGCTAAAAGAATATCTGTAATATCTATATCCACCATCTCTAAAACATGGGTGGACTCAAAATAGACCACATGAAAATCTTGCGCTTCTAACTCTGCTTTGAGCCTTAACAGTTCCGTTGATTTCCCACAACCCAAATGTCCGGTAAATAGTTGACAAGTTGGTGTATTGGGAGAAATTCTGGTAATAGTCCGCAGCAAAGCCTCAATGATCTTACCCCCACGCACTGAAGCAAAATCAATATAATAGCTCCTGTCGTCTAAATTCTCAATCATCAAAGGCCGAGAAGGATTACAAGCTTGATAAAATCTTTCTAAATTAAGAAGCATAAAAATCCGGTTTACACTGTAATGGTCATGACACCACCTGTCATTTTCTTTTTACAGTGGAAAATCAGACTTATCCGCAATAATCAGGTATAGAAGTACAAATAATTTTATCTTTTTCTTCATAGTCTGATCTTAAACATTCACACTCCCGGGTCTCAATATACGCGGAGTCAACATTCGTTGATCAAGACAAGAGAACACAGAATCATTAACAGATAACTTACTTATATTAAAACTAATATTTATCAAGAGCAACACGCCTAAACTTCCCATCTTCCACTAATAAAAATTAATCTAATTTCATGACACCAGATAATATTTTACCATACCAAAACCTTGATTTAGCGATAAGAACCCATAAAAATCAGGTAGTCTTATCGCTGATTTTCTGATAATTTACCCCTTTATTCGTCAGGTGCAAGATGATGTTAATCCTTGCATTGACCTTTACGGATACAATCTCCTGTTTGCTCACTTCTGTCAGACGGATTTGCCACTAGCCGTAATTGAGTATTATTTTCGCTGGTTAGTTGAGTATTGTCTACGGATAGCTTGTTACCTGCAAAACAAGCATTGGCATTGTATAGATAGACCGACAATACCATTAGTCCTAAACCAATTATGTTCTTCATATAGAGATTGAATTTCCATTGATGATTGTGTAATCAGCAACGTCATCAGGAGCGTGAAAACCTGTACACGAACTAATAATTCTCAAAATTGCCAAAGGAATCCTGTCTCTAGTGTCTAATTCGATACTAGAAATGGTGCAATTTTCAGGTGCATTAGTCTATTCCTGTTGATTCAAGGGAGTAAATCTAGATTTTTACTGGGTTTTACCCCTGCTATATCTTTGATTTCTCCGCAATTGAGATCAACAAGTCGTTGTTTTCATTCATTCACAGATCAAAATCAGATCCGTAACTGCTAAATTTACTCTTACCCCCCGGTAGAGTGAATTTAGCCACAAGATAACGTTCTTTATACTTATGCAAATCTGATGAGTAAAACCCGGATAAAAAAAAGTTTTTTTACAAGAAACAAATATGAATATTATGCGTCAACATATAAAATACTGTAAAAAATATACTCTTTGATTTCTCTCGTCTTTATAGCTTATATGTATATAAGCACTAAATACCTATCTAAAATAAGCTATACAGCCATTTAATAAATTAGGGAATGAGATTTTATCTGCAATTAATACTGATTAATTCGGTAGTATTAATTTAGCGATCTGCTCAATAGCATTTGCAATAATTAATACTCTAATTTCATAAAGTTAAAAATGGGAAAATAAAAATAAATATGCAAATGATACTAAAAATTAATAAAATCAATAGAGTGATTTTCCTGAGTTAACGACAACTTCAAGAGTTTTTGAGCCTATTTATAATAAGAGTGTCAAAATAGTTAACGAATATTGCCTCACAAATGTTTCCTTTCATTTCTTACTCATGACCTCTTCACAAGACGTAGATACTATAAATTCCCCGGACTTCAACCCAGAAGGATCGAGAGAACCAGCTATTAACCCCCTAGATGAGTTACCGGGGGAAGTAGAAATGTCAATTTTTGACCACTTAGAGGAGTTGCGACAAAGAATTTTCTATTCCCTCATAGTTGTGGTAGTCGGTATTATCGGTTGTTTTATCGGAGTCAAACCCCTGGTACAATTACTAGAAGTTCCTGCTCACGGCGTTAAATTTCTGCAATTAGCACCGGGAGAATTTTTCTTTGTCTCCATGAAAGTTGCCGCTTATGGTGGTTTAATCTTAACTACACCCTTTATTCTCTATCAAATCATCCAATTTGTGCTGCCTGGACTGACAGTGCGGGAACGTCGTTTAGTCATTCCTGTAGTGCTAGGGTCAAGCGTGCTATTTCTAGGGGGATTAGTATTTGCGTATATTGCCCTCATCCCTGCTGCTTTGCAATTCTTCATTAACTATGGTGCTGAGGTTGTGGAGCAACTTTGGTCAATTGACAAGTATTTTGAATTTGTGCTGTTATTATTATTCACTACAGGACTAGCGTTCCAAGTTCCAGTTATTCAATTATTGCTGGCTTCCTTGGGAATTGTTTCTTCACAAATCATGTTAAAAGGCTGGCGTTATGTAATTATGGTATCAGTGGTTTTAGGAGCGATTTTAACACCTTCTACAGATCCTTTAACCCAAAGTCTTTTAGCAGGTGCAGTTTTAGGGCTATACTTTGGTGGTATTGGACTAGTCAAACTCACGGGGAAATAATTCAAGTTGACAGGTGACAGGTGACAGGTGATAGGGGACAGGGGACAGGGGACAGGGGACAGGGGACAGGGGACAGGGGACAGGGGACAGGGGACAGGGGACAGTTGACAGGTGACAGTTGCTACGCCACGGGGACAGGGGACAGTTGACAGGTGTTTTTTAAGTAGTAACTTAGGTTATAAAATCACGTTAATTGTTAATCGCTATGCAGAAAGCCAGTTATCCTGATTGTTACCCTATAAAATAGGTTTTGATCAATTAATTAATTTAATTTTGTCAACGCTGGCTAATTTATCGCTAACGTAATCAAAGACAAACTTAACTTGTTTGTTTTACAATAGGAATACTTCACAAGCATGATTCAAGAGCGCGTATTACCCACATTTAATAACGCCACAGTCCAAATCACCAAGGAAGAAGGATTGGGCTTATACGAAGATATGACATTAGGGCGTTTATTTGAAGATAAATGTGCCGAAATGTATTATAGAGGAAAAATGTTTGGTTTTGTCCACCTATACAATGGACAAGAGGCGGTTTGTAGTGGCATCATCAAAGGAGCAATGCGTCCTGGTGAAGATTTTGTTTCCAGTACCTACCGTGACCACGTTCATGCTTTAAGTGCTGGAGTACCTGCACGAGAAGTTATGGCGGAATTATTCGGTAAAGCCACAGGTTGCAGTAAAGGGCGCGGTGGTTCTATGCATATGTTTTCTGCCCAACACCGGTTATTAGGGGGTTATGCTTTCGTCGCTGAAGGTATTCCTGTGGCTGCTGGTGCGGCTTTCCAGTCCAAATACCGTCGGGAAGTTCTAGGAGACAAAACCGCAGACCAAGTAACTGCTTGCTTTTTTGGTGACGGTGCTGCTAACAATGGTCAATTTTTCGAGACGTTGAATATGGCAGCTTTATGGAAATTGCCAATTCTCTTTGTGGTAGAAAATAATAAGTGGGCAATTGGTATGGCTCACGAACGAGCAACTTCCCAACCAGAAATTTACAAGAAAGCCAGTGTGTTTAACATGATGGGTGTGGAAGTGGACGGAATGGACGTTTTAGCAGTCCGTCAGGTTGCTCAAGAAGCTGTAGCCCGCGCTCGTGCTGGTGAAGGTCCAACTTTAATCGAAGCCATGACCTATCGCTTCCGAGGTCACTCTCTGGCGGACCCCGACGAACTCCGCAGTAAGGAAGAAAAAGAATTTTGGTTTGCTCGTGACCCCATTAAAAAGTTAGCTGGTTATTTGCTGGAACAAAATCTAGCCACGGAAGCAGAACTCAAAGATATTGAGAGGAAAATTCAGGGTATTATTGAGGAAGCAGTTAAATTTGCTGAAAGTAGCCCCGAACCTGACCCTAGCGAGTTATATCGCTTCATTTTTGCTGAAGACGAATAAATTAGGGAGTGGGGACTGGTAATGGGTAATTGGTAATGGGTAATTGGTAATTGGTAATGGGTAATGGGTAATAGGTAATGGGTAATAGGTAATGGGTAATGGGTAATTGGAACTATCAACTGTCAACTAACCAAATAAAATCATGTTTACCATTGACATTCAACAAAGACAATACAAAACTTACATCTTGTCAGATAAAACCGCTGGTACACAAATAGAAGTTGTCCCAGAAAGAGGCGGTATCATTACTAGTTGGCTGGTTCAAGGTCAAGAAATTTTCTATATGGACGCTGAACGCTTTACTCATCCTGATTTGAGCGTTAGAGGTGGTAATCCCATTTTGTTTCCTCTTTGCGGTAATTTACCTGATAATACTTATAATGTTGATGGGAAACCGTATACCATTAAACAACATGGTTTTGCGCGGGAATTGCCTTGGACAGCAACGGAGCAAAATACACAAGACAAAGCCAGTGTTACCGTAGTTCTCAATAGCAATGAAGAAACAAAGGCCGTTTATCCTTTTGATTTTCAATTGGCTTTTACCTACGAACTCCAAGGTAATACTTTAGCAGTCCGTCAGGAATATAAAAATCTGTCATCTACACTCATGCCATTTTCCGCTGGTTTCCACCCTTATTTTCTCTGTGGGGACAAAAATCAGCTAGAGGTGGAACTTCCCTCTGGAGAATATCAAGACAACAAAACCAAGGAATTTCACGCTTTTAATGGCAAATTTGACTTTAGTCAAGATGAAATTGATTTTGCTTTTGGTGGACTAACCGCTAAATCTGCCGCTGTTACAGATCATAGTCGCAAATTCAAGCTCACCCTCGATTATGATGATTTTACCACCTGGTTGGTGTTTTGGACTGTGAAGGGTAAAGACTTCTATTGTCTAGAGCCTTGGAGCGCCACCCGCAATGCTTTTAACACGGGTGATAACTTGACTGTTTTAGCACCAGGAGCTAGTTGTACTGCGGCTTTCCAATTAACAGCAAATTTTTTCTAAAAACCCCTTGACAAAACCATGGCTGTTTATGGTATATTGATAAAGTTGGAAAAACAGCAAAAGGGTCGCTAACTCAACGGTAGAGTACTCGGCTTTTAACCGATTAGTTCCGGGTTCGAATCCCGGGCGACCCATTTTTTAGGTTAAAGTATAATTTCATTGGTTGTACTGTGATTAATAGACATCTGGTGAAAGGAATTGCGGAAAAGTGATTTAGAGGGTGTTTGAAAAGTCATGATTGATGTATCAAATATTTTTGACCCCTCCCTAACCTTCCCCTTGTTAAGGGAAGGGAACTGGATTTTCCGGTTTCCCCTTTTGGTAAGGGGGGACTAAGGGGGGTAAAAATGTGATGATACGGAATACCACTTTTAAAACATCCTCTTAGATAAGTCTAAAAACTTAGTAACATTTTTACAGTTACTAAATTGAGAATAACATTCTTCAGCTTTGATTAATTTACAGCACTTCCCGGTGTTATGAGGTACAGTAACAACAATTAGTGAACCAATTTTTTAAATGTTGAGGATTCATCAAATCGAGAGCAACAGAAATAACTTTATCAACTATTTC